>NZ_JBSXON010000059.1:10000-85471 GCF_056859475.1 Halopseudomonas sp. L-58 | reverse complement strand
ATGAGGTAGAGCGTCTGTTTCGGCGCTTGAAAGGATTTCGCAGAATTTTCTCCCGCTTTGAAAAGCTCGATGTCATGTTCATCGGCTTCGTTAATTTTGCCCTGATCGTTGACGGACTGAGGTTGTGTTAACAGGCCCTAGTTGGTGCTCACGCTGGCCTCGGCCAGGTTGGCCTGTTCACGAGCCAGTTCATCGAGTGTCTGGGTGTTCTTGGTCAGGTAGAATGCGGCGATGGTGGGTACCCAGTCGGCGTGATGGTTGATCAGGCGCGGCTGGATGAAGCTGTACTGCTTATCCAGGCGGTCAAAGGTGTCCTTGTGTTCGGGCATCAGTTGCTTGAGCTGATTTGAGCCGTCGTTGATGCGGTTGTCCAGCTCGACAAACAGGCCCTCGCGGCTGGGCAGGAAGTACACGCCAACCGAACTGAACATGTTGTTTTCATACAGCAGCAGAATGCGGCTGGTCTCGATGCTCTGGCGTTGCAGGGCAACCAGATTATCCGGACTGCCTGCGACTTCCGCTTCATAAAGCTCTGCGGCGGCATTTTCGAGGTTGCCGTGTGCCATCATGATGCGGTTGACGGTGGCCAGGCTGTAGTGCGCCTGGTCCTCGGGCAACGCTTCCAGTTCCCGGATCAGGGTCACCAGCTCGCTGTAGAGCGGGCGAAGGTTGCCGGGGTTGTTCATCTGGCGCAGCAGTGAGTCCATTTGCTGCAGTGCGGAGTTGTAGATTTCGCGGTTGCCTGGCTCACGAACGCGCTCGTAGAGGTTGTTGTCGATCAGCAGGTAGGTTCCGGCCTTGAAGGCTTCGCTGCGGAACTCATGCAGCTGTTGCAGGCGTTGCGGGTCGGCGTAGGCGAGTGAGGCAATAAGCAGCAGTGGCAGCACCAGCAGGCGTTTCAAGAGCGTTGGCATGGTGAGGGTCCCCGAGTCCTTTGGATTTGTTCTTTTGTTATCCGGCGCCAGCGAGGCGACCGGTTTTGACGGTCTGCGCCGTCTGGCGTGGGCTCCTGCCCATTGTTCTACACCGGGTGTTGTATCACAGAGTTGCGCGAGATTGAAGAGATTGCTCGGACGTGTGCGCGACCGTCGGCGGCAAGCGCGGGGCGCTACGGTGTGGATATTTTGGCCTCATGTGTTTAAACTATTGCGCTAATCTGTCTATTCAGCGCGTATCTGACAATGCCTTTGCAAGCGGGATGTTGTGTTCAGCACCACATTCCCGCTTTTGTGCAGCCCGCGTTTGGTGAAATGTGTCAGTTCTTTCGGAGGTTTTCTTGTCCAAGCCAGCCATTCTCGCACTCGCCGACGGCAGTATTTTCCGCGGTGAGTCCATCGGCGCCGACGGTTCCAGTGTTGGTGAGGTCGTGTTCAATACGGCCATGACCGGTTATCAGGAGATCCTTACCGATCCCTCCTATGCGCGTCAAATCGTGACCCTGACCTACCCGCACATCGGCAACACCGGCGTGACCCCTGAGGATGTCGAGTCCGACGCTGTTCAGGCTGCCGGTCTGGTGATTCGTGACCTGCCGCTGCTGGCCAGCAACTGGCGCTGCAAGCAGTCTCTGGACGAGTATCTGCGTGAAAACAACATTGTTGCCATCGCCGGTATCGACACCCGTCGTCTGACCCGGATTCTGCGCGAGAAGGGCTCGCAGAATGGCTGCCTGCTGGCCGGAGACGATATCTCCGAGGAAAAGGCGCTTGAACTGGCGCGCAGCTTCCCTGGCCTCAAGGGCATGGATCTGGCCAAGGAAGTGTCGGTCAAGGAAAGCTATCAGTGGCGCTCCAGTGTCTGGAATCTGGAGACCGATAGTCATCCCGAGCTGTCCGATGCCGAGTTGCCCTACCACGTTGTTGCCTTCGATTACGGCGTGAAATTCAACATTCTGCGCATGCTGGTTGCGCGCGGTTGCCGTCTGACTGTGGTGCCCGCGCAAACGCCGGCCGCCGACGTGCTGGCCCTGAACCCGGATGGCGTGTTCCTGTCCAACGGCCCGGGCGACCCGGAGCCATGTGACTACGCCATTGCTGCGATCAAGGAAATTCTGGAAACGGACATCCCGGTATTTGGTATCTGTCTCGGTCACCAACTGCTGGCACTGGCCTCCGGTGCCAAAACCGTCAAGATGGGTCATGGTCACCATGGCGCCAACCATCCTGTTCAGGATCTGGATACCGGTGTGGTGATGATCACCAGTCAGAACCACGGCTTTGCGGTTGACGAGACCAGCCTGCCGGCCAACCTGCGGCCGACCCACAAGTCGCTGTTTGACGGCACCCTGCAAGGTATCGAGCGCACCGACAAGGCGGCCTTCAGCTTCCAGGGCCACCCCGAGGCGAGCCCGGGTCCGCACGATGTGGCACCGCTGTTCGACCGTTTCATCGACGCCATGAAAAAACGCGCCTGAACCCCGGTACACCTAGGATTTGTAAACGACTATGCCAAAACGTACAGACATTAAAAGCATTCTGATCCTCGGCGCCGGCCCTATCGTCATCGGTCAGGCCTGCGAGTTCGACTACTCCGGTGCTCAGGCCTGCAAGGCCCTGAAGGAAGAAGGTTTTCGCGTCATTCTGGTCAACTCCAACCCGGCGACCATCATGACCGACCCGGCCATGGCCGACGCCACCTACATCGAGCCGATCAAGTGGCAGACGGTTGCCAAGATCATCGAGAAAGAGCGCCCGGACGCGCTGCTGCCGACCATGGGCGGCCAGACCGCGCTGAACTGCGCACTGGATCTGGAGAAGCACGGCGTGCTGGAGCAGTACGGCGTGGAGATGATTGGTGCCAACGCCGACACCATCGACAAGGCCGAGGACCGTTCGCGCTTTGACAAGGCGATGAAGGCCATTGGTCTGGAGTGCCCGCGCTCCGGTATCGCACATACCATGGCTGAGGCCTACGGTGTTTTGGAGCAGGTCGGCTTTCCGTGCATCATCCGTCCATCGTTCACCATGGGTGGTACCGGTGGTGGTATCGCCTACAACCGTGAAGAGTTCGAGGAGATCTGCAACCGTGGTCTGGACCTGTCGCCGACCAACGAGCTGCTGATCGACGAGTCGCTGATCGGCTGGAAAGAGTACGAGATGGAAGTGGTCCGCGATAAGAAGGATAACTGCATCATCGTCTGCTCGATCGAAAACTTCGACCCGATGGGTGTTCACACCGGTGACTCCATTACTGTCGCGCCGGCCCAGACGCTGACCGACAAGGAATATCAGATCATGCGTAACGCCTCGCTGGCGGTACTGCGTGAGATTGGTGTCGAGACAGGTGGCTCCAACGTGCAGTTCGGTATCTGCCCGAACACCGGCCGCATGGTCGTCATCGAAATGAATCCGCGGGTGTCGCGCTCCTCGGCGCTGGCCTCCAAGGCCACCGGTTTCCCGATTGCCAAGATTGCCGCCAAGCTGGCTGTCGGCTACACCCTGGACGAGCTGCAGAACGACATCACTGGCGGTCGCACGCCGGCCTCCTTTGAGCCGTCCATCGACTACGTGGTTACCAAGATTCCGCGTTTCGCGTTCGAGAAATTCCCCAACGCCGATGCGCGCCTGACTACCCAGATGAAGTCGGTGGGTGAAGTGATGGCTATTGGTCGCACCTTCCAGGAGTCCGTGCAGAAAGCACTGCGCGGCCTGGAAGTGGGCGTCTGCGGTTTCGACCCCAAGGTCGATCCGGCTGCCGACGACGTAATGACCGAGCTGACCCGCGAGCTGACCGTCCCGGGTGCGGATCGCATCTGGTACGTGGCTGACGCGTTCCGCGCTGGCATGACCCTGCAACAGGTGTTTGATCTGACCAAGATTGATACCTGGTTCCTCGTGCAGATTGAGGACCTGGTCAAGGAAGAAGAGCGGGTCAAGACGCTGGGGCTGGCCGACATCGACTACAACCTGATGTTCCGCCTCAAGCGCAAGGGCTTCTCTGACCTGCGTCTGTCGCAGTTGCTGGCCGTGAGCGAGAAGAGCCTGCGTCGTCATCGTCACAAGCTGAACGTGCTGCCGGTTTACAAGCGCGTTGACACCTGTGCGGCCGAGTTCGCCACCGATACCGCCTACATGTATTCGACTTATGAGCAAGAGTGCGAGTCCAATCCGTCCAGCCGTGACAAGATCATGGTGCTGGGTGGTGGGCCGAACCGTATTGGTCAGGGCATCGAGTTTGACTACTGCTGTGTTCACGCTGCACTGGCGATGCGTGAAGATGGTTACGAAACCATCATGGTCAACTGCAACCCGGAAACCGTTTCCACCGACTATGACACCTCGGATCGTCTGTATTTCGAGCCGGTGACCCTGGAAGACGTGCTGGAAATCGTTCGCGTCGAACAGCCCAAGGGTGTGATCGTGCAGTACGGTGGTCAGACGCCGCTCAAACTGGCGCGCGCGCTGGAAGAGGCCGGCGTGCCGATTATCGGTACCAGCCCTGAGGCGATTGACCGCGCCGAAGACCGTGAGCGCTTCCAGCAGATGGTTGAGCGCCTGGCACTGCGTCAGCCGCCGAATGCGACTGCGCGCAGCGAAGACGAGGCTCTCGCACTGTCCAAGCGCATCGGTTATCCGCTGGTGGTGCGTCCGTCCTACGTACTGGGCGGGCGGGCGATGGAAATCGTCTATCAGGAAGAAGAACTCAAGCGCTACATGCGCGAGGCGGTCAAGGTGTCTAACGACAGCCCGGTGCTGCTGGATCACTTCCTGAACTGCGCCATCGAAGTGGATATTGACGCGGTCTCTGACGGCAAGGATGTGGTGATCGGGGCGATCATGCAGCACATCGAACAGGCTGGCGTGCACTCTGGCGACTCGGCGTGCTCGCTGCCGCCGTATTCGCTGCCGGCGAACATCCAGGACGATATTCGCGAGCAGGTGCGCAAGATGGCACTGGAGCTGGGCGTGGTCGGCCTGATGAACGTGCAGATGGCGGTGCAGGGCGAGGACATCTACGTGATCGAGGTCAACCCGCGCGCCTCCCGTACCGTGCCGTTCGTATCCAAGTGCATCGGTCAGTCGCTGGCCAAGATTGCTGCCCGTGTCATGGCAGGCAAGACGCTGCAGGAACTGGGCTTCACTGAAGAGGTGGTGCCGCCGTACTTCAGCGTTAAGGAAGCGGTGTTCCCGTTCGCCAAGTTCCCCGGCGTAGACCCGATCCTCGGCCCTGAAATGAAGTCCACCGGTGAGGTAATGGGTGTGGGTGACAGCTTCGGTGAGGCGTTTGCCAAGTCCCAGCTGGGTTCTGGTGAAGTGCTGCCGACCAGCGGCACCGTGTTCATCAGTGTGCGTGAAGACGACAAGCCGCTGGTGGTCGATGTTGCCCGCGATCTGATCGACCTGGGTTTTGAAGTGGTTGCGACCGCCGGCACTGCCAAGGTGCTGGAAGCGGCCAACCTGCCGGTACGTCGCGTGAACAAGGTGACCGAAGGGCGTCCGCATATTGTCGACATGATCAAGAACGACGAGATTGATCTGGTGATCAACACCACCGAAGGTCGCCAGTCGATTGCCGATTCCTATTCGATTCGTCGCAACGCACTGCAGCACAAGGTCTACTCGACTACCACCCTGGCAGGTGGCGAGGCGGTCTGCACTGCACTGAAATTTGGCCCGGAGCGCGCAGTGCGTCGTCTCCAGGATTTGCACAAAGGTATCTGAGTTATGAAGTACCCGATGACCAAGCAGGGCGCAGAAGCTCTCGAAGTCGAACTCAAGCACCTCAAGAGTGAGCTGCGGCCGCAGATCACTCAGGCGATTGCGGAAGCTCGCGAGCTCGGCGATCTCAAGGAAAATGCCGAATACCATGCCGCGCGCGAGCAGCAAGGTATGGTCGAGGCGCGTATCCGTGACATCGAAGGTCGCCTGTCCAATGCGCAGGTGATCGACGTGACCACTATCCCGCATACCGGAAAGGTAATCTTTGGCACCACGGTGACCATTGCCAATGTCGAAACTGACGAAGAGGTGGTTTACCAGATCGTTGGTGATGACGAGGCTGACATCAAGCAGCGCAAGCTGTCGGTCAACTCACCCATCGCCCGCGCCCTGATCGGCAAGGAAGAGGGTGAGATTGTCGCGGTGAAAACACCGAGCGGTGTGGTCGAATACGAGATTGTCGAGGTCCAGCACCTGTGACGCCGGCGGCTGTTGGTAGTGGCCGCCGGGAGGGTGGCCGCGTGGTCTGGCAGCTGCTGCTGACCCTCTGGGTCGGTTCGGTATGGAGTCTGCACTTTGTCTTTTTGCCGGCGCTGGAACAGTCCGGCCTGGCGCCGTTGCTTGTTGACGATGCCGCCCTGACCCTGCGCCCGGCGGTACTGGGCATCAGTGCGGTGGCAATGCTGCTGCAACTTTTTGTGCTGGTAGTGCGTGTGCGCGGAGCCATTTGGCGTGATGTGCGGGCCCAGGTTCTCGTTCTGGCGCTGGCGGCGGTGGGGGCATTTTTCCTGTTCCGCGGCGCAGGCAATCAGCTGTTGATGCTGATGAGTTATCTGGTGGTGGCGTTCGCCGGTCTGGTGCTGGCGGTGCAGCCACGACCGGACGAGTCGGCGGGTGACAGATAAGGCAAACGGGGCCGAAGGGCCCCGTTGCTTTTTCAGAAGCCCTGAAAACGTTTCAGGTTGGACAGGTTGGCGTTGGGCTTCTTGGCCCGGCGCAGCAGGATTGCCATCTTGCCGATCACCTGAACCAGTTCGGCACCGGTCTGGCTGCAAGCCTCGGCAATCAGCGCCTGTTTGGCCTCGCGATCACTGACGGTAACCCTGATCTTGATCAGTTCGTGGTCGTTCAGAGCGCGGTCCAGTTCGGCCAGGACGCCTTCGCTGACACCCTGTTCGCTGATGATGACGATCGGCTTCAGGTGATGGCCGATGCGTTTGAGGTCTTTTTTCTGTGCGGAGCTGAGCGCCATAATGTTCCGTATGAAGATTCAAATGAGTGTTGATGCACTAGTTTAACCGGCGGCGTGATCCGCTGCACGAGGTATTCCGTGGCACAGTCCAAGACAAGCAAGCGTTGGCTCAAAGAGCATTTCGATGACCCGTTCGTAAAACAGGCCCAGAAAGATGGCTACCGCTCGCGCGCAAGTTACAAGTTGCTGGAGATTCAGGAGCGCGACCGCATTCTGAAGCCGGGCATGACCGTGCTGGATCTGGGGGCGGCCCCGGGCGGCTGGTCGCAGGTCGCGTCGCGTCTGATTGGTGAAAAGGGGCGCATCATTGCATCCGACATTCTGGCCATGGATAGCATTCCCGACGTCACCTTCATCAAGGGCGATTTTACCGAGGATGCGGTATTTGAGCAGATTCTCGCTGCCATTGGTGATGCCCCGGTCGACCTTGTTATTTCCGATATGGCCCCCAATATGAGTGGGACGCCAGCAGTTGATCAACCGCGCGCCATGTATCTGTGTGAGTTGGCACTCGACATGGCCTCGCGCGTGCTCCGGCCCGGCGGCGATTTTTTGATCAAGGTGTTTCACGGAGAGGGTTTCGATGAGTATTTCCGTGAGATGCGGGGTCAATTCGACAAGCTGCTGACGCGTAAACCCGATGCCTCGCGTGGCCGTTCGCGCGAGACCTACCTGCTGGCCCGTGGTTTCAAGGGTGGTGAACGCTGATCCGTGTGCAGCGAATCGGAACCGGAGCTTGCCCCGGGTGGTCTGTGAGGTGGCTGTTACATAGCGGGTTACACTGAAGCCAATGCCGAGGTGACCTAAACTGGTGTAATGTTGGCAGGTGGTTAAAAGACTCAGCAAGGCGCCCGCGGTCGTGCAGCGGGGCAAGAGGGTAGCAAATTGAACGATATGGCGAAGAACCTCATCCTGTGGTTGATCATTGCCGCGGTACTGGTCACGGTGATGAACAACTTCAGCAAGACCAGCGAACCGGATACGCTGAATTATTCACAGTTTCTGGAACTGGTGGAGAATCGCCAGATCGAGCGAGTGACTGTGGATGGATACATCATCACCGGTCGTGAGCGCAGCGGGGATACCTTCAAGACCGTGCGTCCGGCCATTCAGGACAACGGCCTGATCGGTGATCTGCTGGATAACGATGTCATCATCGAGGGCAAGCAGCCGGAGCAGCAAAGCATCTGGACGCAGCTGCTGATCGCCAGCTTCCCCATTCTCATCATTATCGCCATTTTCATGTTCTTCATGCGGCAGATGCAGGGCGGTGCCGGTGGTCGCGGTGGCCCGATGAGCTTTGGCAAAAGCAAGGCGCGCATGCTGTCCGAAGATCAGGTGAAGACGACGTTCGCTGACGTCGCGGGCTGCGACGAGGCGAAGGAAGACGTGCAGGAACTGGTTGAGTTCCTGCGTGACCCGGGCAAGTTTCAGCGCCTGGGTGGTCATATTCCGCGCGGTGTGCTGATGGTTGGTCAGCCTGGTACCGGTAAGACCCTGCTGGCGAAGGCGGTTGCCGGTGAAGCCAAGGTGCCTTTCTTTACCATTTCCGGTTCCGACTTCGTCGAGATGTTCGTCGGTGTGGGTGCGTCCCGGGTGCGCGACATGTTCGAGCAGGCCAAGAAGCACGCGCCCTGCATCATCTTTATCGATGAGATCGATGCGGTCGGCCGTCACCGTGGTTCCGGAATGGGCGGCGGTCATGACGAGCGCGAGCAGACTCTGAACCAGTTGCTGGTCGAGATGGATGGCTTTGAGCCGAACGACGGCATTATCGTGATTGCCGCGACCAACCGCCCTGATGTGCTTGACCCTGCGTTGTTGCGCCCCGGCCGTTTCGATCGTCAGGTGGTGGTGGGTCTGCCGGATATCCGCGGCCGCGAGCAGATTCTCAAGGTGCACATGCGCAAGGTGCCGCTGGGCGAGGATGTGAATCCGTCGCTGATCGCGCGCGGTACGCCGGGCTTCTCCGGTGCTGATCTGGCCAACCTGGTCAACGAGGCTTCGCTGTTCGCTGCGCGCTCCAACAAGCGTCTGGTGGAGATGAGCGAGTTCGAGATGGCCAAAGACAAGATCATGATGGGCGCCGAGCGCAAGTCGATGGTCATGTCCGACAAGGAAAAGCTGAACACGGCCTACCACGAGTCCGGTCATGCCATTGTCGGGCGTCTGGTGCCCGAGCATGACCCGGTCTACAAGGTCACCATCATTCCGCGCGGTCGTGCGCTGGGTGTGACCATGTTCCTGCCGGAAGAGGATCGTTACAGTCTGTCCAAGCGGGCGTTGACCAGTCAGATTTGCTCGCTGTTCGGTGGCCGTATCGCCGAGGAGATGACGCTGGGCTTTGATGGTGTGACCACCGGTGCATCAAACGACATCATGCGGGCAACCCAGTTGGCCAAGAACATGGTGACCAAGTGGGGCTTGTCTGAAAAGCTGGGTCCTCTGCTCTATGCCGAGGACGAGGATCAGGGCTTCCTTGGGCGCTCCAGCGCTGGCGGTCTGGCTGGTGTCTCCGGTGAAACCGCCAAGCAGATCGACGAAGAGGTGCGTCGCATCATCGACGAGAGCTACGCCACTGCCCGCCGTCTGCTGGAAGAAAACCGTGACAAGCTGGACATGATGGCTGAAGCCTTGATGAAGTACGAAACCATCGATACACAGCAGATTGACGACATCATGGCAGGGCGCGTGCCCCGTGAGCCGAAGGACTGGCAAGGCGATGACAAATCCGGGCCCGGCGCTGTAGTAACGCCCGACGATGCCAAGTCGGATGTCGTTGATACTCCCAAGGGCTCCGGTCCGATCGGCGGACCTGCCGGGGAGCATTGAGGGCCTGATGCGTTCTGACAGCAATAGCTCCCGTTTGCCTTGCGGCATTCGGGAGCTTGATCTTTCTCGTGCCCATGTCATGGGCATTCTCAATGTTACGCCTGACTCCTTTTCCGACGGTGGCCGTTACAATCGTCTGGATGCTGCGTTGCTGCATGTCGAGCAGATGATTGGCGCAGGAGCGTCCCTGATCGATGTTGGGGGGGAGTCCACTCGCCCCGGCGCTGCTGTAGTCTCCGTTGAGGAGGAGCTGCAGCGCGTGGTGCCGGTAGTTGAGGCTATCGCTGCTCGCTTTGACGTGGTGATTTCGGTTGATACCAGTACGCCCGAGGTGATGGTGGCGTCGGCCGCAGCCGGTGCGGGGCTGATCAATGACGTCCGTGCGCTCGAGCGTCCCGGTGCGCTCGAGGCCGCGCGCGATACCGGGTTGCCAATTTGCCTCATGCACCGCCAAGGCGAGCCGGATACCATGCAGCTCGCGCCGCGCTACGCCAGTGTGCTGGATGAGGTGAATGCGTATCTGCAGGCTCGGGTCGAGGCCTGCGAGGCAGCCGGCATTATCCGTCAGAGATTGATCCTTGATCCCGGGTTTGGTTTTGGCAAGACCCTGGAGCACAATCTGGGATTATTTGCGCGTTTGCGCGATCTGCGTCCGGCCGGGCTACCGCTGCTGGTGGGCGTGTCCAGAAAAAGCATGATTGGCCAGGCGCTGGATCGGCCGGTTGATCAGCGTCTGTATGGTGGTCTTGCCCTGGCGGCCCTGGCGGTGGATGCCGGTGCGGCGATTTTGCGCGTGCACGATGTCGCTGAAACGGTCGATGTGGTGCGCATGGTTGAGGCGGTTAAAAGCGCCCGTCAGTCCTAACAATTTCAAGCGGCAGAGTCAGTTAATGGAAAAACGTTATTTTGGCACCGATGGCATTCGCGGCCGGGTAGGCAGTGCGCCGATTACCCCCGAATTCATGTTGAAGCTGGGCTGGGCTGTTGGCACGGCCTTTCGGCATCACGGTGCCTGTCGCGTGATTATCGGCAAGGATACGCGTATCTCGGGTTATATGTTCGAGTCGGCGCTGGAGGCGGGGCTGTCTGCGGCCGGTGCCCATGTTCAGCTGCTGGGGCCAATGCCTACACCCGCGATTGCCTACCTGACGCGTACCTTCATGGCTGACGTCGGTATTGTGATCAGTGCCTCTCACAATCCGTTTTACGATAATGGCATCAAGTTTTTCTCGTCGGTTGGCAGCAAGTTGCCGGACAGTCTGGAGCTCGAGATAGAGCGGCTGGTAGATGAGCCCATGACCGTGGTTGACTCTGCCCTGCTCGGCAAGGTGTCCCGCGTGGAAGATGCCTCCGGCCGCTATATCGAGTTCTGCAAGAGCAGTGTGCCTACCAGCACCAGTTTCAAGGGGCTGAAAGTGGTGCTCGACTGCGCTCACGGTGCAACTTACAAGGTGGCGCCGAGCGTGTTTCGCGAGTTGGGTGCCGACGTCAGGGTGATCGGCGCGAGCCCTGACGGCCTGAATATCAATGCCGATGTCGGGTCAACCCACCTGACCGCGCTGAGGTCCGCCGTGGTCGCCGAGGGGGCGGATTTGGGTATCGCCTTTGACGGCGATGGTGATCGGGTGTTGATGGTTGATCAGTCTGGCAATGAGGTGGACGGTGATCAGCTGCTGTATATCATCGCGCTCGACCTGCACGAGCGCGGCTTGCTGCGGGGCGGTGTGGTTGGCACCCTGATGACCAATCTCGGGCTTGAGCTGGCGATGAAGGCGCGTGGTGTCGAATTTGTGCGGGCCAATGTCGGGGATCGGTATGTTATGGCCGAGCTGCGTCAGCGCGAGTGGATACTTGGCGGCGAATCTTCTGGCCACATCGTCTGCCTGCATCACACCTCGACCGGCGACGGCATTATTGCTGCGCTTCAGGTGTTGAAGGCGCTGCAGCGGTCGGGGCTCTCCCTGGAGCAAGCCTGCGCAGGCATGCAGAAGTGTCCGCAGAAGCTGATCAATGTGCGCTATGCGCCGGGTGCCGGGTCGCCGCTGGAGCAGCAGGCGGTCAAGGATGCGGTGTCGCAGGCCGAGGCCCGTCTCGGCGACGCCGGTCGAGTGCTGTTGCGTCTGTCCGGTACCGAGCCGCTGGTGCGGGTTATGGTCGAAGGTCAGGACGCCGCGCAGGTTGAGCACGAAGCTGCGGCGCTGGCCGATGTTGTTACGCGGATATTAAACGGATGAAAAAGGCAGTTGTGTCACCGATACAACTTGGTTAAGATTGGCGCCCGCTTGGGTAGAGAGGTTTGGCATGCGACGTCCGCTAGTTGCCGGCAACTGGAAAATGCACGGTTCTCGGCAGTCTGTAGATGCCTTGCTGAATGGCCTGGTCGAGCAGGAGTGGCCTGAAGGGGTCGAGCTGATGATTGCTCCCCCTGCGCTGTATATCGATCGGTGTGTAGATCGTCTGCAGGGCTCGCCGCTGTCGGTGGGAGGCCAGACCTGTGCCACGCAGGCTGAGCCAGGCGCGCTGACTGGTGAGATATCGCCGGCGCAACTTCGGGATGCAGGATGTGGTTATGTCCTCGTTGGTCATTCCGAGCGCAGGACCCTGTTCGGCGAGTCCGATGCAGTGGTCTGTAAAAAGTTTGCTGCTGCGCTTGCGTGTGGATTGCGGCCCGTATTATGTGTTGGCGAGAGCCAGGCTGAGCGGGATACCGGTCAGACAGCTGATGTGGTTGCGCGGCAGTTGCAGGTTATCCTCGATGCCTTTGGTGTTGGTGGTCTGGCAGAGGGTGTAGTTGCGTATGAGCCTGTGTGGGCTATCGGAACTGGCTTGACTGCGAGCCCTGAGCAGGCTCAGGATGTGCACGCCATGATTCGAGCCAGGCTGGCGATGCTGGATGACGCGCAGGCACAAGATGTGCGGATTGTTTATGGCGGTAGTGTGAAGGCGGACAATGCAGAGGCGTTGTTCTCCATGCCGGATATCGACGGGGGACTCATTGGTGGAGCTTCTCTGAACGCGGAAGAATTCGGTGCGATCGCTCGCGCCGCTGGACGAGTGTAATGATTGAGACCGTGATTGTAGTGCTGCACCTGCTGGTTGCCATTGCCGTAGTCGGCCTGGTTCTGATGCAGCAGGGCAAGGGTGCGGAAGCGGGAGCCTCCTTTGGTTCCGGCGCCTCGGCGACCGTATTCGGCAGTCAGGGTTCGGGCACCTTTCTGAGTCGCGTGACTGCGATTCTGGCTGCGGTGTTCTTTGTGACTTCTCTGGGGCTGGCTTACTATGCCAGCCACAAGGCGGACGCGGCCATTGAGGCTGGTCTGCCGGCTCCGGCCCTGCAGGTTGAGCAGCAGGCTCCGGCGCTGATTGACGAGGATGTGCCGGTGCTGGAGCAGGACGTCGCTCCAACGGATGTGCCGGAGTCGATTGGGGAAGAGATTCCGCCGGCGGCTGAGTAAGCCTCGGCGCTGGTAGTACAGGTTTTGCGGAAGTGGTGGAATTGGTAGACACGCTATCTTGAGGGGGTAGTGCCTTAGGGTGTATGGGTTCGAGTCCCATCTTCCGCACCATCTACAGGGGTCTGATACATCAGGCCCCTGTTTCTTTTTCAGGGGTGAACAGGTGTGCCGGTTGTCATGTTGCGCCGGTAGACGTATAATTCACGCCCTAGATTCGACGCGGGGTGGAGCAGTCTGGTAGCTCGTCGGGCTCATAACCCGAAGGTCGTAGGTTCAAATCCTGCCCCCGCAACCAGTATCAAAGGGCCCCTTTTAAGGGGCTTTTTGTTAGGTTTTTGCCGCGGTTCATTTCCTTTTGGCTGCGGAGCTAACGGTCTCTGGGCTTCGTCTGTGCGAAGCGGCCAGACTCACGATGGGCTTAAGGCCCATTTTTTATTCATGCGACAAATATAGGCGGTGAGCGTGTCCGGCAAAGTGACTGAGTTGGAGACCCTGCTGGTCCCGGTCGTCGAGGCATTGGGATACACCTGCTGGGGTATCGAGTACCTGTCCCAGGGGAAACACACCCTGCTGCGCGTATATATTGATCATCCGGATGGCGTCAGTGTCGAAGCCTGTGCCGCCGTCAGTCGTCAGGCCAGCGCTGTGCTGGATGTCGAGGATCCGATTTCCGGCGACTATACCCTGGAGGTTTCCTCTCCGGGCATGGACCGTCCCCTGTTCACGCTGCAGCAGTATCTGGACTGCACTGGCGAGCAGGCAAAGATCAGGCTGCGTACCCCTTATGAGGGGCGCCGTAATTTTCAGGGTGTGATTCGCGGAGTGGAGGGTGACGAGGTCATTCTGCAGGTAGGCGAGCACGAGTACCTGCTGCCCATCGATTCGATCGATAAGGGCAATATCATTCCGCGTTTTTGAACAAATTTCGGGCTGAACGAGCCCAATGGACGGCGTTAGGCGAGGCATACGATGAGCAAAGAAGTGTTGCTGGTTGTGGAATCCGTTTCCAACGAAAAGGGTGTACCACCCGGTGTAATCTTTGAAGCGCTTGAGCTGGCATTGGCAACGGCGACCAAAAAGCGTTACGAAGATGAAGTGGATGTGCGCGTGTCGATCAATCGGCACACCGGTGACTATGAAACATTCCGTCGTTGGGCGGTGGTGGCGGATGAGGATTTTGACGATCCGGCCATCCAGCTGGCCCTGGATCAGGCTCAGGAGCGCGATTCTGCGCTCAACATTGGTGACCAGTACGAAGAAAAGATCGAGTCGGTCGAGTTCGGTCGTATCGCTGCGCAGATTGCCAAGCAGGTTATCGTGCAGAAGGTTCGCGAAGCCGAGCGCGCTCAGGTGGTTGACGCCTATCGTGATCGACTGGGCGAAATCATCAGCGGTACTGTAAAGAAGGTGACACGTGACAGCGTCATCGTCGACCTGGGCAACAATGCCGAAGCCGTTCTGCCGCGCGAAGAAATGATCCCGCGCGAGACGTTCCGCACCGGCACCCGTATCCGTGCCCTGCTCAAGGATATCCGTACCGAGAATCGCGGCCCGCAGCTGGTGCTGTCGCGTGCCTGCCCGGAGATGATCATCGAGCTGTTCCGCATTGAAGTGCCGGAAATCGCCGAGGAGCTGATTGAGGTGATGGGCGCTGCCCGTGACCCGGGGTCGCGGGCCAAGATCGCTGTGCGTTCCAAGGACAAACGCATCGATCCGCAAGGGGCCTGTATCGGTATGCGCGGTTCGCGCGTTCAGGCCGTATCCGGCGAACTGGGCGGCGAGCGCGTCGATATCGTTCTCTGGGACGATAACCTGGCTCAGTTTGTCATCAATGCCATGGCCCCGGCGGAAGTCGCGTCCATCATTCTGGACGAGGATACCCAGACCATTGATCTGGCGGTTGCCGAAGACAACCTGGCGCAAGCCATTGGCCGTAATGGCCAGAACGTTCGTCTGGCCAGTCAGCTGACCGGCTGGACCCTGAACGTCATGACTGAAGACGATATCCGTGCCAAGCAGGAAGCCGAGACCGGCGACGTGCTGCGCAACTTCGTCGACGAGCTGGATGTCGATGAGGAAGTGGCTCAGATGTTGGTTGAAGAAGGTTTCACCACGCTGGAAGAAGTTGCCTACGTGCCGATGGAGGAACTGCTCGAGATCGATGGCTTTGATGAAGACATCGTCAACGAGCTGCGCGCCCGCGCCAAGGACCGTCTGCTGACCAAGGCGATTGCCAACGAGGAGAAGCTCGAAGAAGCACAGCCGGCTGACGACCTGCTGAATATGGATGGTATGGAACGGGCGCTGGCTTTCAAGCTGGCGGCCAACGGCATCCTGACAATGGAAGATCTGGCCGAGCAGTCCGTGGACGACCTGCTCGACATCGACGGTATCGATGAAGAGCGTGCTGCGGCTTTGATCATGGCAGCCCGCGCCCCCTGGTTTGAATAACCGGTCGGAATCGACGAGATCCCCCTGCGGAGACGCACGGACCCGACTGAGGAGAGAAGTGAATGGCGGAAGTGACGGTCAAACAATTGGCTGACGAAGTAGGTACTCCGGTAGAGCGCCTGCTGCAACAGATGCAGGAAGCGGGTTTGCCGCAAACAGGTCCTGCCCAAGCGGTCAGTGATGACGAAAAGCAGGCCCTGCTGGCGTTTCTGAAAAGCGCCCATGGCGACTCCGGCTCGGAGCCGCGCAAGATTACCCTCAAGCGCAAGACGGTCAGCACCCTGAAGGTTGCCGGCAGCAAGACGGTCAACGTCGAAGTGCGCAAGAAACGCACTTACGTCAAGCGCGAACCGGCCGACCTGGAGGCCGAACGCCAGCGCGAGCTGGAGCAGCTGCGTGCCGCTGAAGAAGCGCGTCAGCAGGCTGCCGAGGCCGAGGCCAAGCGTCAGGCTGAGGAAGCTGCCCGTATTGAAGCAGAGGCCGAGGCCAAGCGTCAGGCTGAAGCGGCGGCTGTCGCTGCCGCTGCACAACCGGCAGCTGCGGCTGTAGAAGCTGCGCCGGCCCCTCAGCCGACCGAGGCGGCGCAGGCTGCCGCCGAGCACCACAAGAAGAAAGAAGAAAGCCGTCGCAAGGCCCGCGAAGAGGAAGAAGAGCGTGGTCGCAAGCGTGCTGGCGGTCATGGTGGCAAGGACAAGGCGCGTCATGCTCCGCGTATTTCGGTTGATGACGAAGCCGAAACCCGTCGCCGTGGCGGCGGTGGCAAGCTGAAGGCGGGCAAGAAGCGCAATCAGCACGGCTTCGAGAAGCCTACCGGTCCGGTGGTGCGTGAAGTCGTGATCGGCGAGACCATCACTGTGGCCGAGCTGGCGCAGAAGATGTCGGTCAAGGCGGCTGAAGTCATCAAGTACATGTTCAAGAACGGCACCATGGTCACCATCAACCAGGTGCTGGATCAGGACACTGCATCCATCGTTGCCGAAGACATGGGCCACAAGGTCAAGCAGGTTCGCGAGAGCGACCTGGAAGACAAACTGGTCGAGTCGCTGGCCCACGAAGGTGAAGAAGTCAGCCGTGCGCCGGTCGTCACCGTAATGGGTCACGTTGACCACGGTAAGACTTCGCTGCTGGATTACATCCGCCGTGCCAAGGTGGCTTCCGGTGAAGCCGGTGGTATCACCCAGCACATCGGTGCATATCACGTTGAAACCGATCGTGACATGGTTACCTTCTTGGATACCCCCGGCCACGCTGCGTTTACCGCGATGCGTGCCCGCGGTGCCAAGGCAACCGATATCGTGATTCTGGTGGTTGCCGCCGACGACGGCGTGATGCCGCAGACCGAGGAAGCGATTCAGCACGCCAAGGCGGCTGGTGTTCCGGTGGTTGTCGCCATAAACAAGATGGACAAGGAAGATGCCGATCCGGATCGTATCAAGAACGATCTGGCTGCCCGTGACGTTATTCCGGAAGAATGGGGTGGCGACACCATGTTTGTTCCGGTTTCCGCCAAGGCCGGTACCGGCATCGAAGAGCTTCTCGAAGCGGTTCTGCTGCAGGCCGAAGTCCTTGAGCTCAAGGCTCAGCCTTCTGCACCCGGTCGCGGTGTCGTCGTTGAATCCCGTCTCGACAAGGGCCGTGGCCCGGTTGCTACCGTGCTGGTTCAGAATGGCACCCTGCGTCAGGGGGACGTTGTACTCGCCGGTGTAAACTACGGCCGCGTTCGGGCAATGCTCGACGAGAACGGTCAGCCGATCAAGGAAGCCGGTCCGTCCATTCCGGTCGAGATTCTCGGTCTTGATGGCACGCCGGACGCCGGTGACGAACTCAACGTCGTTGTCGACGAGAAGAAGGCCCGCGAAGTCGCTCTGTTCCGTCAGGGCAAGTTCCGCGAGATCAAGCTGGCTCGTCAGCACTCGGCCAAGCTGGAAAACATGTTCGAAAGCATGGGCCAGGACGAGAAGAAGACCCTCAACATCGTGCTCAAGGCCGACGTGCGCGGTTCGCTGGAAGCGCTGCAGGGCTCGCTGGTCGACCTGGGCAACGACGAAGTACAGGTCAAGATTGTCTCCGGCGGTGTCGGTGGTATCACCGAGACCGACGCCAACCTGGCGCTGGCGTCCAACGCGGTGATCTTCGGTTTCAACGTTCGTGCCGATGCAACTGCACGCAAGATCGTTGAGAGCGAAGGTCTGGATCTGCGCTACTACAGCGTGATCTACGAGATCATCGATGACGTCAAGAAAGCACTGTCCGGTATGCTCGGCAGCGATGTCCGCGAGCAGATCCTGGGGGTTGCTGAAGTACGTGACGTATTCCGTTCGCCGAAGTTCGGCGCGGTAGCCGGTTGTATGGTCATCGAGGGAACTGTGTACCGTAACCGTCCGATCCGCGTTCTGCGCGAAGACGTCGTTATCTACGAAGGCGAGCTGGAATCCCTGCGTCGCTTCAAGGACGACGTGGGCGAAGTGCGTAACGGCATGGAGTGCGGTATCGGCGTCAAGAACTACAACGACGTTCGTCCCGGTGACCGTATCGAGGTCTTCGAGCGTGTTCAGGTTCAGCGCAGTCTGTAACACTACAGCGGCGGTCCTGCGGGGCGCCGCCTGACATTCGCAACAAACTCCGGGCTGCCAGGCAGCCCGGAGTTTGTTGCTTGAGACGGTTAATATGGCAAGAGAATACAGTCGTACCCAGCGTGTGGCGGATCAGATGCAGCGTGAGCTGGCTCAACTGATTCAGCGCGAGGTACGTGACCCGCGTCTGGGTATGGTGACCGTGACCGCGGTTGAAGTCAGTCGCGATATGTCCCACGCCAAGGTGTTTATCACTCTGATGAACCGGGACAGCGCCGAAGACATCGCGCTCAACCTTGAGATCCTCAAGGATGCCTCCGGTTATCTGCGGATGCTGCTTGGGCGTTCGATGAAGCTGCGAACCATTCCGCAACTGCATTTCCAGTACGACGAGAGCATTCGTCGTGGCGTGCATCTGTCTTCGCTGATCGAGCGGGCAGTGGCCGAGGATCGCCAGCACGGCGATGGCGACAAGGAGTAAACCGTGGCAGGAGCGAAGAGCAAGCGCCGTTCCATTGACGGCATCCTGATTTTCGACAAGCCGCTGGGCATGAGCTCCAACGCGGCCCTGCAGAAGGTGCGCTGGCTGTTCAACGCCAACAAGGGTGGTCACACCGGCAGCCTTGATCCGCTGGCGACCGGCGTGCTGCCGCTGTGCCTGGGTGAGGCAACCAAGTTTTCCCAGTACCTGCTGGACGCCGACAAGGCGTATGTCACCGAGGCGCGTCTGGGTATGACCACCGCCACCGGTGACGCCGAGGGCGATGTGCTGGAGATCAAGCCGGTCAACGTGACGCTGGCTGACGTCGAGGCACTGCTGCCGCGCTTTACCGGTGAGATCGATCAGGTGCCGCCGATGTACTCGGCGCTCAAGCATGAGGGGCAGCCGCTTTACAAGCTGGCCCGTGCCGGCGAAACCATCGAGCGCAAGGCGCGTACCATCACCATCAGTCAACTGAAGGTACTGGGCCTGGAAGGCGATCGTCTGCAGCTGGAAGTGCACTGCAGCAAGGGGACGTACATCCGCAGCCTGGTCGAGGACATCGGCGCTGCGCTGGGCTGTGGCGCGCATGTGTCAGCGCTGCGCCGGATCAAGGCCGGGCCGTTTGATTTGTCCCAATCGGTTACCCTGGAGGCGCTTGAGGCGCTGCACGCCGAGGGTGGCGCGGAGGCGCTTGATCATCTGCTGCTGCCGATGGATAGCGGGCTGGAAGACTGGCCGGTCCTGGAGTTGACCGAGCAGACCGCCTACTACCTGAATCACGGACAGGCGGTACGCGTACCGGGTAGTCCGGCGTTTGGCAAGGTGCGCCTGCGCGATGCCAGTGGCCGCTTTCTCGGTATCGGCGAAATGACCGACGATGCTCGGGTTGCGCCCAAGCGGTTGTTGCGCTTCGAGGCGTGATGTTCCGCGGCTTGTGCCGCCGGGACGTCATACAGAATTGGCTGAATCCCCGATCATTCGGGAGTATGATTCGGCATGGAGTTGACCCGATAGCGGGTCGCCACGAGGGTGGCTGTCAACAGGCATGGTCATTCCTCGATTTAAAACACGGGACACTGGTCCCGGCCTGTTACCTCAGAGGAAATACGAGATGTCACTGAGTGTTGAAGAAAAAGCTGCAATCGTTGCCGAGTACAAGCGTGCTGAAGGTGATACCGGTTCTCCGGAAGTCCAGGTAGCTCTGTTGACTGCAAACATCAACAAGCTGCAGGGCCACTTCAAAGAGAACAAGAAGGATCACCACTCCCGCCGTGGTCTGATTCGCATGGTTAACCAGCGTCGCAAGCTGCTGGACTACCTGAAGTCGAAGGACCTGTCTCGTTACAGCGCTCTGATCAGCAGTCTGGGTCTGCGTCGCTAAGACCAGCTCCGTTTGGACATGGCCGGGTCCGATCCCCGGCCATGCCCAGAGTTTCCCCCAAAGGCAAAAGAAGAGAGAGAAGACACCGTGAAACCGGTAATCAAGCAATTCAAGTTAGGCAGTAGCACAGTCACTATGGAAACAGGCCGCATTGCTCGCCAGGCTTCCGGTGCCGTTCTGGTCAGTATCGACAATGCTGTCAGCGTTCTGGTCACCGTTGTGGCCGCCAAGCAGCCCGAAGCTGGCCGCGATTTCTTCCCTCTGTCTGTTCATTACATCGAAAAGACTTACGCCGCCGGCCGTATCCCCGGTGGTTTCTTCAAGCGTGAAGGTCGTCCTTCCGAAAAGGAAACCCTGACTTCCCGCCTGATCGACCGCCCGATCCGTCCGCTGTTCGCCGAAGGTTTCATGAACGAAGTGCAGGTTGTCTGCACCGTCGTTTCCACCGACAAGACCACCGATCCGGATATCGCCGCGATGATCGGTACCTCCGCTGCCCTGGCCATTTCCGGTGTACCGTTCAGCGGCCCGATCGGCGCTGCCCGCGTTGCGTTCGACGATCAGCGCGGTTACGTGCTGAACCCGACCTACGAAGAACTGGCCACTTCGCGTCTGGACATGGTGGTTGCCGGTACCGAAGAAGCCGTGCTGATGGTTGAATCCGAAGCGCAAGAGCTGACCGAAGACCAGATGCTGGGCGCGGTCCTGTTCGCGCACATGGAATTCCAGGGCGCGATTGCGGCCATCAAGGAATTCGCTGCCGAAGCTGGCAAGCCGGCATGGGACTGGCAGGCGCCGGCGGAGAACACCGCGCTGATCAATGCCATCAAGAGCCAGTTCGGTGCCGGCATTGCTGACGCCTACACCATCGTCAACAAGCAGGAGCGCTACACCCGTCTGGGCGAGCTGCGTGACCAGGCCGTTGCCGCGCTGTCCGGCGAAGACGAAGGCAAGTTCCCGGCTGGTGAAGTCAAGGACGTGTTCGGCGAGATCGAATACCGCACAGTTCGCGAAAGCATCGTTAACGGCAACCCGCGTATCGACGGTCGTGACACCAAGACTGTCCGTCCGCTGAATATTGAGGTTGGCGTTCTGGACCGCACTCACGGTTCTGCACTGTTCACCCGTGGCGAAACGCAGGCGCTGGTTGTGACCACCCTGGGTACCGCACGTGACTCCCAGCTGCTCGACATGCTCGAAGGCGAGCGCAAAGAGCCCTTCATGTTCCACTACAACTTCCCTCCCTACTCGGTAGGTGAGTGTGGTCGTATGGGCGGTACTGGCCGCCGCGAAATCGGCCACGGCCGTCTGGCGCGTCGCGGCGTTCAGGCTGTCATGCCCGACATGGATCAGTTCCCGTACTCCATCCGTGTGGTTTCCGAGATCACCGAGTCCAACGGTTCCAGCTCCATGGCGTCCGTTTGCGGTGCCTCTCTGGCGCTGATGGACGCGGGCGTGCCGCTGAAGGCGCCGGTTGCCGGTATTGCCATGGGTCTGGTCAAGGAAGGCGAGAAGTTCGCTGTTCTGACCGACATCCTGGGTGACGAAGATCACCTGGGCGACATGGACTTCAAGGTGGCCGGTACCGAGAAGGGTGTTACTGCGCTGCAGATGGACATCAAGATCAACGGTATCACCGAAGAGATCATGGAAATCGCGCTGCAGCAGGCGCACGAAGCGCGTCTGCACATCCTCAAGCAGATGAACGAAGTGCTGCCCGAGTCGCGCAAGGAAATCTCTTCCAATGCGCCGACCATGCTGAGCATGAAGATCGACCCGGAGAAGATCCGCGACGTTATCGGCAAGGGTGGTGCAACCATCCGTGGTATCTGTGACGAGACTGGCGCCTCTATCGACATTACCGACGACGGCATGGTCAAGATCTTCGCCGCCAGCAAGGACGCCGCCAACGCTGCCAAGGCACGTGTTGACGCCATCACTGCCGAGGCCGAAATCGGCAAGGTCTACACCGGTAAGGTCGAGCGCATTGTCGACTTCGGTGCCTTCGTCAACATCCTGCCGGGTAAGGACGGCCTGGTTCACATTTCCCAGATCGCCAATGAGCGCATCGAGAAGGTGACCGACGTACTGCAGGAAGGTCAAGAAGTGAAGGTTCTGGTACTGGACGTGGACAACCGCGGCCGTATCAAGCTGTCCATGAAGGACGTTGAAGCTGCCGAGACCAGCGGAGTCTGACGACCCGCTGCCTCAGGCATCAGGAAACCCGGCTTCGGCCGGGTTTTTTTGTGGGCATTCACCCTGCATGATCGGGTTGGCACACCCTGTTTGCGTTCGCTGGTCGTCTGGGTGATGCTTCTGCCTGTATTGCGATGATGGAGCGGCGAAATGAAAGGGACGTCCCGGCTGGCGGCTGCGGGTGTAGTGCTGTTTACGACCCTTGGATTGCTGGGGTACCTCTGGGCCAACCAGTTGCGACTGGATGTTCCGGGTTATGGCTTTATTCGGCCCCAGGCAGCCGGGCTGTCTGTGCGCCTCGGCTCTCACCTGGTCTGGCTTGATCACGAGGGCCGGGAGCAACAGCATCTGGATATTGGTCAGGCCGGTATCGCTCCGGTGGGTGACCATGCCTTTTTCAGTAATGGTGATCTGCTGGTCTATCATCGCCCCGAAGAAGCCGGGTTCGACTACTGGCTGGCGCGCTACCTGCGGCTGCAGAAGACCGCCGGCAGGGCTCCCGTTGGTCCTGAGGGGTTTTATCGTTGCGCCCTGCCTCAACTGGCCTGTGAACCCTACGGTCGACTGCTGCCGGCAATGGACAGTGCCTTTCGTCTTGCGCTGGCGGCAGACGATGTTCTCTTTGTTGCGGATACGCCCGGCTTCCATGTTTACCGCCTGTCTGCCGATCAGCTTGAGCTGAAGCGCACACCTGAAGGACTGCTGCGTTTCCCCAATCAGCTTCGACTGACCGCTGATGGTCTTTGGGTCGCCGATACCAATAACCATCGGTTGGTGATGCTGGATGACGGCGTCGATGACTTTGGCTCGCGAAGGCGCGATGTTGAGCTGCCGGCCCAGGGCGCGCTGCGCTGGCCACATCAGTTTGCCGAACGCGCGGATGGCTGGCTGGTCAACCTGGCCAATAACGCCATGCGCGATGGCCGCCTGGTTCAGTTTGATGGCGATCTGAAGGTCATTGCCACGCCTGCTGCCGAGCTGATCGGTGATCCGTTGGCATTCGAGTTTTGGCGTGAACGTCTGTGGGTGGTCGACGGTGCCGCGCAACGGCTTTTCCTGCTGGATAGTCGGGGCGAACACCCGACCGCGATAGCGAGTCCGACGCTGACCTCGCTGGAGCAGCAGGCGACGCAGCAGCGTGAGCACTACCGCTGGCTGGGGTGGCTGGGACTTGGGGTGATGGGGCTTGGCCTGGTCGCTGGCTTTGCCGCGGCGTGGTTGCTGGAGCGCAAGGAAACCCTGGCGCAGTTCCGTGGTTTGGCCGGTCGCGGGTTCATTGCGGCGGTCGCGGCAGAACCTGCGCCGATTCCCGGAGGCGACGTCTACTGGCTACCCAATCGGCTGCAACGGCGCCTGCGCTGGATCATGCCGATGCTGGTGCTCGTCGTTGCAGCACTCGGGTATGTGTTGTTTCAGATAGTGATGCTGGGCAGCTCCGCCTGGCCGCTGGTGTTGCTGGCGTGCTACGGCGCGCTCTGCCTGGGGCTCATGATCCATGATCTGTGGGCCTCGGCGCGGCAGCGGCTTGGGGTGTCCGATCGGGCGTTGATCCTGGATGGGCAGGGCAGGCAGCGCACCGTCCCGCTGGCCGAGGTACGCTATAGCGCGACCCATCTGATTGCGGATGACCTTGTGCTGTTTCTGGGCAACCCAATGCAGCCGGTGTTTGACCGTCAGGCGCTGGAGACGCTGGTCTTCCCGCGGCTCAAAGCTTCGCGCTTGAGTCCGCCGTGGGCTGTCTGGATGGCACTGTGGCGCTGTCGCCACCCGCAGGCGGTGATGGGGGCCATTCTGATTCCGGTGACTCTGGCGCTGCTGCTTTTCTTGCCACAGCTGTCGTGAGTAAGCCGGAGCCCCCGGGTTGCACCGAAGCGCTCGCTATTGCTAATGGGGTATCAGGCCTTGCCTTGGTCGTCTGTGTCGGTATCGGCCCGTGCCTGCGCCTCGATGAGCTCCTGAAGATAGTCAGCGGTACTTTGACTGGCTGTGCGGTCACTGTTCTGCTGTAGGCGCTGGCGGTTGTCATCGGCCTGGATAGCAGGGCTGGAGGCGAGGAAGGATGCAACAATCAATGCAGACAGATTTTTCATGCAGGGTTCTCCTGTTGATGAGTACCGCCCCGGTTCCAGCGTATACTTCTGAAATATTCTGAAACTGTTTCTGTTTTTGCAGGATTTCTGGTTCTCGACTTTCTGTCGAGAACCTGTCGCAAGGGCGGTGTGGTCACTATATGGCAGCGACAAAGTGTCGCAGTAGCGCACTATTTGGCGATTCAGAATTTCCTTTTTGGAAACAATAGGCCCGTTTACGCCCGTCTCACTGTGCATTCGGGTCCCTCTGAACAACCCTGGTGGCGCTTGCGATGCAGGATATGAACGATCTGTTGTGCTTTGCTCGCGTCGTGCGTTTTGGCGGGTTTGCGGCCGCCGAACGAGCAACGGGTGAGCGCAAGTCGAAACTCAGCAAGCGGGTTGCGCGGCTGGAGACACACTTCGGCGCCCGGCTCATCGAGCGCTCCACTCGCCACTTCCGGGTGACGGATCTGGGGCGCGAGCTTTATCGTGAATGCGAAGTGATCCTGCAGCGGCTGGAGTCGGCCGAGGCGCTGGCGATGACAGCGCGTGATGAGGTGTCCGGTACGGTTCGAGTCAGCATGTCTTCCGGCATGCTGGAGTATTTGGGGCGCGATACCCTGGTCGACTTCATGACCCGCTATCCGCAAGTACGCGTGCAGATCCGGCTGTCCAGTCAGCGGATTGATCTGATTAATGAGCGCATCGATGTTGCCTTCCGAGTGGCAACCCGTTTCGATACCGATCAGTCATTGGCTATGCGTTCGCTTGGGGTTGGCGCACGTATTCTGGTTGCCAGCCCAGCGCTATTGCAGCGCATGGGGGGCGCGCCGGCACAGCTGGAGGATCTCAGCCGTTTCCCAACCCTGTCGGTTGGCGACATGCTGGAACGGGATCGCTGGGAGTTTGCCAATGATGCAGGCGAGACCTGCGACTTTCACCATGCCCCGCATATCAGTTGCGGTGACTTGCAACTGATATGCGAGGCGGCAGTTGCCGGTCAGGGCGTGGTGTTGTTGCCTGAACATATTTGCGAGCCGGAGGTTCGTTCAGGCCGGCTGGTTCACATCCTGCCCCAATGGCATGCACTGGAAGGCCAGATTCACATGGTCTTCACCACGCCCCGCGGCATGCTGCCGCCGGTGCGTGCTTTTATCGATCACTGTGTGGAAACCCTGGCGCAGCGTGGCGACCGGGCAGCGCGTTGATGGGCGCCGCCTGCAAGGGTGGCGCCGGAAATCGAGCTGGCGCTGCTGCACCGGCTGCAGCCTCATGCGGAGTATCGGGTGTCCTGTTCGGCATCGCCCCGCTTTTCCTGCTTGTGCTGGTCTTCGCTGGCGCCATGCTTCCAGTAGCTGGAGATGTACAGGTCGCTGCGGACGATTTGGCGTTCCTCTCGCAGGAATTGGCGCAATGCACGCATGCTGGCGAATTCGCACGCGGCCCATACATTCACGCGACCTGCCGGCCAGTCTATCTGGCGCAGACGCTCCACCAGTGCCGCAGGGTTGCTGCCGGGCTCGGGGTTGACCAGCCAGTTCAGCGCGATACCGGTTGGCGCGTTCAATGGCTGAATATCCGCCGGATCGATCACTTCCAGTACCGCGACTCCGCAGGCGCTGACCGGCAGGGACTCCAGATTGACACTGATAGCCGGCAGGGCAGTCATGTCACCGACTACAACAAATCCGTCGGCGTCCTGCGGCAGTGGCTTGCGCGGCCCAGGCCCGCCAATCAGGATGGTATCGCCAGGGCTGCATTGCTCGGCCCAGCTTGAGGCCGGACCGTCGTCGGCATGACGGACAAAGTCGACATCAATCTCGCCTGGACGCTGGGCGCGCACGGTATAGGTACGCATCCGTTGGGGCTGGGTGGCGGTCGCCGGGAAAATCAGTTTGATATAAGCGCCGGCCTGGGCATCCGGGAAGGCTTGCATGCCTTCTCCACCGAGGGTGACTCGCAGCATGTTGCGAGTCACTGGCTGCTTGCAGAGGACCTGCAGGGTCCGTGGTGCGGGTTTGGCCATGGATAATTCTCCAATCAGCTGTCTGGTGGCAGGTCGCCTTCCAGGTTTTGGGTCATATGCCAGGCGATACGGATAAAGTGCTCGACCTCTGCTTGGGTCAGGTCACGGGTCATGCGTGTAAGCGTTTGCTGCTCAAGTTCCTGAATGCGCTGCATCATTGCCTCACCTGCCGGGGTTGGGTGCAGCAACTGACTGCGTTTGTCTGCCGGGTTGCAGGCCTTGCTGATCAGTCCTGCTTCAAGCAGATCATTGAGTACGCGGGTGATCTGTGCCTTGTCACGGCGCATGCGCTGGGCGATGCGCCGGGCGGTACAAGCCTCCACATAGCACACTGCCTTGAGAATACGGACATGGGTGCCGGGCAACGGCAGATTGGCGTCACGGATGGTTTGCACCATGTGGCTTCGATAGGCGTGAGCGACTTGCTGCAGAGCGTGGCTGAGTGATGGGTGTTGCATCAATTTGGCTGTAATTAGGTTGATGTTCTCAACTATGTTTATTTTGGTTGACTGTGTCAATCAATTGCCGGCTGTGCCGACGAGCGGCTACATTGAGAAGGAAAGGGCTAATGGAGGAAATTGATGCCGCGCCTGTTTCTTGGTCTGGAGTTGCCTGAGCATCAGTGTCAGCAGTTACTGGCTCTGCAGGAGCCGATTGTTTCCTTGCGCTGGCAGACGGCTGCGCAGCTGCATTTGACTGTGCGTTTCATCGGTGATGTGCAAGATCTGCAGGTGGCCGAGTTGACATCGGCGCTGGCTGCGCTTGATGCGCCGGCGTTTTTACTTCAGCTCGGCGGAGTCGGCTATTTCGGCTCGCCGCAACGGCCAAGTATTCTCTGGGCTGGCGTGCTTGCGCCAGCGCCGCTGCAGGCGCTGCGTGAGCAGGTCGACGAGCTGATCGCCCCTTGGTGCGCCGCCGATCCGCAGCGCTTTGTGCCGCATGTCACGCTGGCGCGCTGCGGCTCGGGCAGCGGGCCTCTGCAAGGTTTCCTCCAGCGTCGGCGGGGATTGCTGTCGTCGCCCTGGCAGGTGAAAGAGCTTTGCCTGTTCAACAGCGATCCTGGCTCCGGTGGCTCGCGCTACTCGGTACTGGCGCGTTATCCATTGGAGGGCTGATGCAGCCATTGATTCGTCGTTACGACCCCGCAGCCGAGTATTACTTTGACGAAGGCTGTTATATCCATGAACTGTCCAATGCGGCGGATGATCCGCTGTTGTCGGTGGCTCGCGCGCGCCTGCCGCTGGGCGGGCAGACTCGCTGGCATCGGTTGCACGGGGTGACCGAACGTTATCTGATCGAGGCAGGTGAGGGGCTGGTCGAACTGGCAGATCAGCCGGCCCGGCTGGTGGGCGCCGGTGATGTGGTGGTCATCCCGGCGGGCTGCCCGCAGCGTATCCGCTGCGTCGGCGAGCAGGTGCTGGTGTTTTTGGCACTATGCACGCCGCGCTTTGTGCCGGGCTGCTACGAGGATCTGGAGCCGGTGGCCGGTTGATCGACCGAGGCGACTTCCGCAGCGGTGAGGGCCCTGTACTGCCCTGGCCGTAGCGCAGGGTCGAGTTGAATCGCGCCCATGCTTTCGCGGTGCAGGGTAGCCACCTGATTGCCAACGGCATGAAACATTCGCTTGATCTGGTGATAGCGGCCTTCGTAGATGGTTAGCCGGCATTCTCGTGCACCGAGCTGCTCCAGTTGCGCCGGTGAGGTGGTCAGCTGCTCGGTGGTCATGTAGATCCCGGCAGCAAAACGCTCGGCGGTGTCGCTGGTGATGGGCCGCAGTGTCGTGACGTGATAGGTCTTGGGCAGCTTTATCCTGGGCTCTGTCAGCCGCCTCGACCAGCTGCCGTCGTTGGTCAGAATCAGCAGTCCGCTGGAGCCGCGATCCAGGCGGCCACCGATATGCAGCTCCGCGCGCAGCTCGGCAGGAAACAGCTCCAGCACGGTTGGGTGCTGCGGGTCGCGGGTGGCGCTCAGGTAGCCGACCGGTTTATGCAACATGAAGAACAATGCAGGACGGTATTGCAGCAGCTGTTCTTCCAGACAGATAGCCACGAACTGGTCGACCTCAAAACGCGGGTCAAAGACCTGCTTACCGGCAACGGTTACCCGGCCGCTGGCAATCAGCAGGCGCGCGGTCTGCCGACTATGGGGCGTGTTATTGCTGATAAATCGGTCGAGTTTCATGGTCGCGGAGTATACGCGTCTGTCATCACTCCTCGCGATGGGTGCGCTCCCACTCCGGCGGGCGCCAGAGATGTTGCAGGCGCTGCCAAAGCGTGCCCGGTTTGCGCATGTCGCGGGCGATGTCGCGGTATTCGTGCAGCCAGTTGACCAACAGACTGTTGCTGCAGACAGGTCGGGTAATGCCGTACTCGATCGGCTGATCGTCGCGCTCGCTGGCAAATGTCCCAAACAGCCGGTCAAAGAGAATGAAGACACCACCGTAGTTTGTATCGATGTAACCGGGGTTGCGGGCGTGATGAACCCGATGGTGGTTCGGCGTGTTGAACACATACTCGATAGTCGGGTGCAGCTTGCCGATCAGGGTGGTATGGATGAAAAACTGATACACCAGTGACAGGGCATAGCAGACGCCGATCCATACCGGGTTGAAGCCCAGCAGCGATAGCGGCACATAGAACAGCCAGCCGCCGTTGAAGATATTGGTCGCGTTCTGGCGCATGGCGGTGGAGAAGTTCATCCGCTCGCTGGAATGGTGGGTCACGTGTGCGGCCCAGAACCAGCGTATTCGGTGGGAGCTGCGATGCATCCAGTAGAAGCACAGATCGGTCAGCACCCAGAGCAGAACTGCCGTAGTGAAGGTCAGCGGAATATCGAACAGTCGATGCTGGTAGGCCAGTGCGTGAACCGGGAAGGCAATCAGGCCGGCGAACAGTAACTCTGTCGTCTGGTATCCGGCTCCGAGCATGAAGTTGCGCACGGACTCCCGGGTGTCGACCAGCCTGTGGTCGTGGCGGATTTTAAGGTACTCCCAGACGAATACGCCAATGAACACCGGTGTAGCCAGGACGAATATCAGCTGGCGCTCATCGAATGCCAGCCAGGCGGGCAGAGCGTTCAGCAGGGTCGTCAGGCCGCTGTCTGCGAGCACCTGGGCAAAGCTGTCATAAAGGCGTTCCATCATCCCCTCCAGGTGCTATCGAATGTGATGATGCGCCATAGCGCCGCTTGAATATTGACCAGATATGCTGCATTTTTGACCCAATACGCCAACAGGAATCACCATGGCCATGCCCATGCGGGTCACCGGCGGCTGGATACAGCTGCTGACTGACTGGCTTGATCTTTACCAGTTCCCCGCCCCGGATTTGCGCCTGCTGCTGGATAGTCGGCGTCAGGACGAGGCGGTGCCTCTGGCACTCTGGCAGCAACTGCTGGAGCGCGCCAGTATGCTGCCTGCAACGGCGGTTGTGCCGGCGCTGGAGATAGGCGCGCAAGTTCGGCCGCGGCATGTCGGCGTACTTGGCTACCTGAGCCTTGCCAGCCATACGCTGGGCGAGGCATTGCAGGTCTACCAGCGCTATGAGCAGCTGTTCTACGGTCAGCAACTGGTTCGTGTACGCGTGCAGGGTGAGCTGGTTGTGCTCTGCTGGGATGCTGATGCCAGTACCGGGGCCTCGGCCGATACCGTAGCCATTGCAGCGCTGGTCAGTTTTCTGCGACGGCTGCTGCCGGAGGTATCGGCTGTGGCTCGGGTCGGATTTGTCTTTCCCGCGCCTGATGCTCGTTCGCGCGCGGCCTATGACGCCTTTTTTGGCTGTGAGGTCGTATTTGACGCTGCCGCTACCGAGGTCGCATTGCCAGTCAGTTGGCTGGCCTGCCGACTGCCGCACAGTGATCCGGACGTGCGCGAGCAGCTGGATCAACAGGCCAGGGCTCTGCTGCTGGCGCTGCCTGGAGCGGATGCCTTTGATTGCGCACTGCAGCGGGCGCTGGTGCGTCGGCTACCGGAGGGTGAGGTTGGATTAGAACTCGTTGCCGAGGAGCTGTGTCTGTCTGCGCGAACCCTGCAACGTCGTCTGCAGCAGCGCGGCCTGACTTGGCGGAGTTTGCTCGATCGCACCCGGCAGCGGCTTGCTGAAGCCTATCTGGCAGACTCGACGCTGCAACTCGGTGAGGTTGCGCTCTTGCTTGGGTTTTCCGAGCAGAGTGCCCTGAACAGGGCTTTTCGTCGCTGGACCGGGACAACACCTGCCCGCTGGCGTCGTACCCTGCGATAGGGCCAAGCGCAGCGGTACGTTTCAGCTTACAGTACGGACTACCCATTTTGACGGAAATCTGCCGCATGCCGTTTATTCAATTCCGCAGGTCTGATCTTGGGAGTCTTGGCCTCTGTCCAGGGCTGTTGGTGGGTAAACCATGACCTGGTGGCGGCTGGAAAGGCGCTTTCGCCGTTTGCTTGTCAGCCTCTCGCTCCTGGCTGTGCTGGGTGTGCTCGCCATTGAACTGTTGGTCTGGCAATGGCGCACGCTTGAGCGCGAACAGGTCCAGCATGATCTGATCATCCGCGCTTCTGATGTGCGCAGCACGCTCGAGACCCGGTTACTCGATGGCATCTATCTGACGCGTGGCCTGGTGTTTTTTTTGCACAGTCAGAAGGGCATGTCGGACCGGCAGTCCATCGAGGGCTGGCTTGCCAGCATGCTGGCCGGTGCTACCGATATCCGTAACATTGGTATTGCGCCGGATAATCGTATTGCGCTGATCTATCCCCTTGCCGGCAATGAGGCCGCCCTTGGGCTCGATTATCGCAAAACCCCGGCCCAGTGGCCCGCCGTTGAGCGGATGATGCAGACTGGCACACCCGTGCTGGCTGGGCCGCTGCAGCTGGTGCAGGGCGGGCAGGCGCTGCTCTATCGGGTCCCGGTATTCATGGATGACCGCTACTGGGGGCTGGTCAGCACCGTGATCAATGCTGATCTGGTACTGGGCATGCTGGAAACCGAGCCACGCTGGCAGGATCTGCACATTCAGTTGCAGCGCGTCGAGCCCGATGGGCAGGTGGTACCGATCTGGGGTGACGCGCTGGTCGCAGATGAGGTGCAGCAGAGCATGCCCATTCACTTGCCCGGCGTGACCTGGCGACTGGTCCTCCAGAACCGCCAACCGGCGGCGGGTGTGCAACTGCGGCACTGGACTCTGTACGCGGGTCTGGCGCTGATTCTGCTGCTGCTGGGCTATGCGTGGGGCAATGCCATTGCCCAGCAGCGCGAGCGTGAGGCCATGCGGGCCGAGAACGAGCGCCTCAAGAACGACTTTGTCTCAACGGTCAATCATGAATTGCGCACACCGTTGACCAGTATTATCGGTACCCTCAGCCTGCTGGCTGGCGGGGTCGTGGGGGAGCTCTCCGACAAGGCTCAGGACCTGGTTGCGGTGGCGCGCCGCAATGCCGAGCACCTGCTGAGGCTGATCAGTGATTTGCTTGATATCGACAAGCTGGCGGCCGGACAACTGCCTCTGGATATGCAGCCGCTGCGACTGAGTGCACTGTTGGAGGCGGCGATTGAGGAAAACGCCGGCTACGCGGCGCAGCATGAAATCCGCTGGATCTACGACAATCCCTGCCCGCAAGCCTGGGTCCGGGTGGATGCCACCCGATTCCGTCAGGTGCTGGATAATCTATTGTCCAATGCGGTGAAGTTCTCCCCGGCTGGCTCAGCGGTCAGTATTGCTGTGCATTCCGATGAGCATGAGCGTACCTGGCGCGTCAGTGTTACCGACCAGGGCGATGGCATTCCGCCGGCGTTTCAGCCCCGGGTTTTCGATCGATTCACTCAGGCTGACGGTTCCAGCAGTCGCAAGACAGGGGGAACAGGTTTGGGGCTGGCCATTGCCCGCGGGCTGATCGAGGGCATGGGCGGACGGATTGACTTTGTGTCCTCTCCGCAGGGCACCTGCTTCACCCTGCACATTCCCAAATTAACGACTGACCCACACTAGCCAACAAGGGGCGCAGATGGATTTGCAAGGCTACCTGAGCAGCAAACCCGAGGCCGAGGAGGCCTATCCGTTCGGTCCGCAGGCCCAGGTTTTCAGGGTTCAAGGCAAGCTGTTTGCGCTGGTGTTCCAGCGGGCCGGTTGCGAGTGCATCAATCTCAAGTGCGATCCGCAAGAGGCGGTCGGCCTGCGTGACCTGTTTGCTGCGGTCAGTCCCGGATATCACATGAACAAGCGCCACTGGAATACGGTCCGTAACGACGGCAGCCTGCCTGAGGGCGAGCTGCAGCGCCTGATTGATCAGTCTTACGCACTGGTGGTCAAAGGTCTGGCGCGAGCCGTGCGGCAGGGGCTGGAGGCGCGCCATGGGCATGATGCGTTGTATCGAGGCGCAGCCGGCGGAATCTGATGGTGTGCGCCTGCTACGCTTTGAAGTGGGAAAGCGTGCCATGGAGAAAACCGATGCAGCGAGAGCAGGCAAAAGCACAACTGGCCAGGTTGATGATGGCGCAAATGGCCCCATCAGAGCGTGCCGAGGTTGTTGCCTTCTGGTTCTTCTGCGGCTTCTGTGAGGGTGATCCGCAGGTGGCTGCCCTGCCTGACACGCTAAGAGCGCTGGTATGTCGCGGCGTTGAGCCTGCCAACCCGAACGACAGCCAGCTGGACCCGTTGGTACAGGCCAGTCTGGTTGAGGATTTGTATGGCGTGACCAACAGCTATCTGCGTGAGGCGTTGAGCGAACGCGGCATGATCGTCCAGCAGGTCGACGGTGAGGCTGAGCCGATGTTTCCCTGCCCGTGCTGTGATTATTTCAGCCTGAGCAGTGAAAGCGGCTATGAAATCTGCCCTGTCTGCTTTTGGGAAGATGACGGCGTGCGTGCCCCGGCAGAATTCAGCGCGCCCAACCATCTGACCCTGGCGGCAGGACGGCAGAACGTACTGACGCTGGGCGCCTGCGATCCGGCATCGGTTGCGCGGGTCGACAGGCAAGCGCGGCGGCGTTACCGTGCATTGCATTATCACTGACGAGTTGCAGGCCCAGCCTATGTCCGGAACATGTCTTGTGCTTTCTGCGCTGATACAGACAGCTGCAGGATCGGGAGTATCTGGCGCATGAGAGAGAGTGCCGTTCGACGCTTGCTGCGTTCCAGTGGCAGAGGGTACCTGCTTGAGGCCGTAGTGTGTTTTGGCAGCCTGGTGGTGCTGATTGGTCTAGGTGTGCTGATGCTGCCGATGGCCTTTGCCAACGAGGCGGACAAACCCTTCGCCTGGCTGCTTACGTTGTTACTGCTTGGTGGGCTGTGCGGCCTCTGGGCTCTGATCCAGCTGGTGTCCAAGGTGGTTGTGCCGACGCGTGAAGTGGCTTCGCCCCGGGCCATCGTGATCATGCTGTTGCTGGGTGTGGCCAGCCTGCTGACCTTCTATAGTCACTGGACGTTATCGCCGGCTGCCAATCTGATGCTGGTGGTCCTGCCGTTGATCGGCAGCGCGCATTTTCTGTTTCTGGCGCGGGGCTATCTGGCGCGCCGTGGTTGACAGCAATGGGGTATATCCGCTCGACTGGGGGCTTTCCCACGCCGGATGAGCGCCCATCATGACTGAAACCGCCGTTACCCTGCTGTCGATCAATGCCGCCGAGCCGCAGGCACTGCGCATTGGTACGCGTTTAACCCGTACCGGGCATTTCAAACAGGCCTGCAGCGGCGAAGTGCTGATCGGTGCCGGCGGCATTGCCGGGGATTTTATTGCCGACCTGAAGCACCATGGCGGCCCCGATCAGGCGGTCTACCTCTACAGTCAGGTAGACATCGACTGGTGGAGCGAACAGCTGCAGCGCCCGCTTGAGCCCGGCTTTTTTGGCGAGAACCTGACTCTCTCGCACTGGTGGCCGGAGCTGCGCATCGGCGACCGTGTGCGCATTGGCGAGCTGTTGCTGGAGATCACCGCACCGCGGATTCCCTGCTCAACACTGGCGGCACGGGTGGGCGACAGTCGCTTTGCCAAGGCCTTCGTGAAAGCCGAACGCTGCGGCGCCTACGCGCGGGTGCTCAACGAAGGTGTCGTCTGCGTCGGACAGACGCTAGCCGTAACCCCGGGTGATACGGCCTTCCCCAGCATCAACGAGGTGTTCCGTTACTGCCACGGCAAGGGCCTGAATCCGACCTTTCTGCGCCGCTTGCTGGACGCACCGCTGGCCGAGAAGATGCGCGCCGAGATGCAGCAGAAGCTCCGCCGGGCCGAGCAGCAGACCCAGCCGCTACCCGGCCTGTAAAGGCTCCCCAGGGGCCGCGTCTTCGAGCACCGGTTGCCAGCCCGGGTCCGGCGCAAAGCGGGGGCCGAGATCGTTACTCAGCTCACGCAGGCGCTGCACGATCGCCGCATGTCCGGTTTCGCGTGCGTGACAAAGCGGCCCGCCGCGAAACGGCGGGAAATAGCCTGCCAGCACCAGAGCTGCATCCAGCATGTCCGCGTCGCTGACAATACCCTGACGGCAGGCGCGTACCGCACTATTGAGCAGGCTGAGCAGCAACCGGTCGCCCTGGTCGGCGCTGAGTTTGGCTGACCGGGTTTTGCCGGTTTTCCAACGGCGCCGTTTGGGGGCAAGCAACGATGTGCGCCCCTGCTCGACGCTGTTGCTCAGGATGGCAGGGGGCTCCGATAAGGGGGTGTCGCGTTCGCCGTGCAGGCGCTCGAACAGGGCCAGGCAGTGGCTCAGGCCCCATCCCTCAGCAATTGCCAGCGGGCCTTGGGGGCAGCCGAACGCCAGGGCCGCCTGTTCGATGGCGTCGGCGCTGGCTCCTTCCTCCAGCAGCAACATGGCTTCCAGCAGCCAGGGTGCCAGCACCCGGCGCAACAACAGACCCGGCTGGCTGCTGACCGGCAGCGGCAGACAGCCTAGCTGGCCGACCAGCTGACGGGCGTGCTGCTGACTGATAGTGCGGCTGGTGCTATGCGCGGCAATCTCGACTAGGGCGCCGCGCTCTGGCGAAGCGAAGCGCAGGCCCAGCAGGCGGCCGGCATCGCCGAGTGCGGCGCGCAGCGGCTCTACCGGATCGGCGAAGCTGAGCACCAGGGCCTGCGGGCGCAGGCTGGTTTCCAGTGTTTGCAGTTGCGCGCGGCGCTGTTCCATATCCGCCTGCTGGCTGTCGATCACGGCATCGGCCAGCGCCACCCCGTGGTGCTGCGGATCAAAAACCAGCGCGTCCAGCGCCTGCTGGCGCTGTGCGTCGTCACGGGCCAGCCGGCGGATCTGCCCGATGCAGGCGCTCATGCTGGCTGCCGAGCCGCCAACGCTGACGCGCAGGCCGGCCAGCGCCGCCAGTGCCGCAAGCTGAATACTGTCTTCGCTGTCGCCGATCAGATGCAGCTGGGACAGGCGACGGCTTTCCTTGCCGGCGGCCAGCTCCTTGAGGCGCTGGCGCTGGAAGAACAACTGAATCAGGTGGCGGCTGGTCGGGCTATTGAGCAAGCGCGCGAAGGAATAGATCTCCCGGTGCAGCAGCAGGTCGGGCTGGCCGCCGTGGCGCTGCCAGAGCTCGATCAGGGCCTCAGCCGCCGGGTAGTGGCGCGGGTCGGCCTTGGCGCCGGCCTGACGGCGCATAGCCAGTGCGGCCAGTCGGCGCACCCAGTTCAGCCGGAACGGGCGCGCTTTCAGGTTACGGCGCCGCAGCTCCAGCCGGCCGTTGAGGGCATCGTCGATCAGCGGCCTGAGCTTGTGCTCGGCAGCGACCTGGTCAAGCAGCCCTGCCTTGTGGGCTTGTTCGGCGCTAAGCGCCTTGCCGGTCAGCATCATGCGCATCGCCAGCATCGGGTCGATCAGGTCGGGCAAGCGTGCGGTAGCGCCCAGCCCGGGATGCAGTCCAACTCGAATTTCCGGCAGGCCGGTGCGGGTGTCCGGCGTTGCCAGCCGCATGTCGCAGCACAGCGCCAGCTCCAGCCCGCCGCCCAGGGTCTCGCCATGCAGCACAGCCAGGGTCGGGCAGGGCAGGTCGATCAGTTGCTGGGCCAGCAGGTGGGCGTCGACCAGTTGCCGCACCGCATCGGCTTCGTTGTCGAGCTGGCGGAAGTCTTTCAGATCAGCGCCCATGCAGAACCCGGACGGCTTGGCCGAACGTATGACCAGCGCAGCCGGCATGTCGCGGCGCAGGCTGGCCAGCACGTCGCCCAGCTCGGTCATCGCCGCCACGCAGAGCAGGTTGGCGTTGCTGTCGGCGTGGTCGAACAGCAACCAGGCTACGTTGCGTTCGTCCCGGCGCAGGCGCCAGTGGCGCCAGGTGGGCTGGGCAGGGTGCTGCAGTTCCAGATAGTTGAACGGCCCCAGCTCGCGTTCGCGCAGCGTGAGCGGGTTGCTCGCCTCGGTCATGCGCTGGTCTCCTGTGGGTAGCTGATCAGCAGTGCCCGCGCGTGGCCGTCGGCGTGCTGATCGCAAACGATGCCGCGGCAAAGCGCATGACGTTGCAGGCTGTCCGCCAGCTGCAGCACCTGGCGGCAGCCGTCACCCGCGCTCAGTGTGCCGAGGGCGAGGCTGCCGCCGTGAACGTTGAGGCTGCACGGGTCCAGACGGCCGACGGGCTGTTCCAGCTCAAGCTGACGGCGGCAGAAATCGGCATCCTGCCAGGCGGCCAGATGGCTCAGCAGTGCCAGTGCAGGCGACTCCGGCAGCTCCCATTGATCGATATCGTCGAGCGACAACCGCTGCTGGCGCAGCAGGCGTGTGGACGCCAGCAAGGGTGCCAGCGTCGGGTAGTCAGACGGTGCCTGGGCATGCGTGCCGGCTCCGAGCTGGGCGAGCGGCGCGCGTTTCAGCTGTTGCAGTCCCGCCGTTGAGGCCAGCAGCAGGGCGCAGGCACCCGCCACTGCGTTCGCCTGGTCTTCGTTGTGTGTGCGCCCCTGGCTATCGAACAGGGTTACACGGTGACGGGCAGTGAGTCCGCCCTGTTCGGCATCGTCAGCGCGCAGGCGACTGGCTTCAGCGAAGGCACTGGCGTCTTCATCCTGTATATCGAACATGCGCGCTGTGCGCTTGGCGGACGTCAGCAGTGGCTCCTGGGGTGCGGCTTGCCGATCGGCGCTGATGACCAGCACCAGGTCGGCGTCGCCGCTGCGAATCTGCTGGCTGGCCAGCGCAACTGCCGAGAGGCCATGGCTGCATTGATACAGCTCGGTCGTGCTGTCCAGCCGCAGGCGTTTGCGCAGGGGGTGTACCTGAGATGCGCCGTCCGCCGCGAGAATCAGGCTGTCCAGCCGGTGCGCAGGAACCGCACAGCGCAGCAGCAGCGGTGCGCCGCACTGCAGCGCCAGGTCGAGCAGACCAAAGCCGCTGGTCTGCAGCGTTGCGGCGTTGACCCAGGGCGTGCGCAGGCCATCAATGAGAAAAACAGCGGCTGGCGCGGAGGCAGAGTGATTGGTCTGGCTGTCCATGCAGGGCTCGTGTGGTTGAACGTCAAATCAGGCGGATGCGCGGCGCAGGCCCGTGCGACTTTCCGTGACGGGAAGGCCGCGCAGGCTATGACCGGACCGACCCGGATCAGTTCAGTGTAGATAAGTGATGAGCAAAAGTGCGGCGCCCTGAAAGGCGCCGCCGGAAGGGGGATCAGTCGCGGGCGAGCGCCAGAGCAACGCCCTGGCCGCCGCCGATGCATAGCGTCGCCAGGCCTTTCTTGGCGTCGCGGCGCAGCATTTCGTGCAGCAGAGTCACCAGTACACGGCAGCCGGAGGCGCCGATCGGGTGACCCAGTGCGATGGCACCGCCGTTGACGTTGACCTTGCTGGCGTCCCACTGCAGTTCCTTGCCGACAGCCAGGGCTTGAGCCGCGAATGCCTCGTTGGCTTCGATCAGATCCAGATCGGCAACCTGCCAGCCGGCCTTGGCCAGGCAGCGCTGAGTGGCTGAAACCGGGCCAATGCCCATGATCGCCGGATCAACGCCGGCGTTGGCGTAGGAGGCGATGCGGGCCAGCACCGGCAGGCCCAGCTCGGCGGCCTTGCTGGCGCTCATCATCAGCACTGCAGCGGCGCCATCGTTCAGGCTGGAGGCGTTGCCGGCGGTAACGCTGCCGTCTTTCTTGAATGCAGGCTTGAGCGCAGCGAGGCTTTCGGCAGTGGTACCGGCGCGGGGTTGCTCATCCTGGGTGATCAGCAGGGCGTCGCCCTTGCGCTGGGGAATGCTCACCGGAGTGATTTCCTGATCGAATACGCCAGTATCGCGTGCGGTAACCGCTTTCTGCTGGGAGGCGGCGGCGAAGGCGTCCTGCTCCTCGCGGCTGATGCCGTACTTTTCGACCAGGTTTTCGGCGGTAATGCCCATGTGATAGTTGTTGAACGCATCCCACAGGCCGTCCTGAATCATGGTGTCGATCATTTGGCCATGACCCATACGCTGACCGGTGCGGGAGGTCGGGATGATGTGCGGCGACAGGCTCATGGACTCCTGGCCACCGGCGATCATGATTTCGGCATCGCCGCAGCGGATGGCCTGAGCGGCCAGATGCAATGCCTTGAGGCCGGAGCCACAGACCTTGTTCAGGGTCAGAGCGGGAACGCTGTGCGGCAGGCCGGCGTGGATAGCAGCCTGGCGAGCGGGATTCTGGCCGCAGCCTGCGGTCAGAACCTGGCCGAAGATGACCTCGTCAACCGAAGCCGGATCGATTTCGGTTTCGTCGAGCAAGCGGCGGATAACGGTAGCACCCAGCTCATGGGCGGGTACCTTGGCAAACTGGCCCCCGAAACTGCCGATGGCGGTACGGGTGGCGGCAACAATCACGACCTCTTGCATGAACGGGCTCCTCTATGCAGGCACTGTTTTTCGAGTGCACAAGCATAGAGGGGCGCCCTACTCCAGACAAGTTGTCTCGGCCCTGGTACAGCATTAGTGCAGTACCAGGGCGACGAACCGCGTCAGGCGTGCTCGATGCGGTTGGCGATGAGATCCTGTACAACCGCCGGATCGGCCAGGGTCGAGGTGTCGCCAAGGCTGTCGAGTTCGTTGCAGGCGATCTTGCGCAGAATGCGGCGCATGATCTTGCCCGAACGGGTCTTCGGCAGGCCTGGAGCCCACTGCATGAACTCGGGGCGGGCAAAGGCACCAACCTGATCGGCCACGAAGGCCTTCAGTTCCTTGACCAGCTCCTCGCTTGGGGTAACGCCGTTCATCGGGGTGACATAGACGTAGATGCACTGGCCCTTGATGTCGTGCGGGCAGCCTACTACGGCCGCTTCGGCGACCGCGTCGTGCAGCACCAGTGCGCTCTCCACTTCGGCGGTGCCGATACGGTGACCGGAGACGTTGAGCACGTCATCGACCCGGCCGGTGATCCAGTAGTAGCCGTCTTCATCGCGGCGGGCGCCGTCACCGGTGAAGTAGACGTTCTTGTAGGTGTTGAAGTAGGTGTCGATCAGGCGCTGGTGGTCACCGTAAACGGTACGGATCTGGCTCGGCCAGGAACGCTTGATTACCAGGTTGCCGCTGGTTGGTCCCTCCAGTTCGTTGCCTTCGGGGTCGTACAGGGCCGGCTCGACGCCGAAGAACGGGCGGGTGGCCGAACCCGGCTTGAGCAGGGTACAGCCCGGCAGCGGAGTGATCATGGCAGCGCCGGTTTCGGTTTGCCACCAGGTATCGACAATCGGGCAACGCTGCTCGCCGACCACGTGGTAATACCATTCCCAGGCTTCCGGGTTGATCGGCTCGCCGACGCTGCCGAGCAGGCGCAGGCTGGCGCGCGAGGACGACTTGACCGGCTCATCGCCCTTGGCCATCAGTGCGCGCAGAGCGGTTGGCGCGGTGTAGAAGATGTTGATCTGGTGCTTGTCGATCACCTGCCAGCAGCGGGATGCATCCGGGTAGGTCGGTACGCCTTCAAACAGCACGGTGGTCGCGCGGTTGCAAAGCGGGCCGTAGACGATATAGGAATGGCCGGTGATCCAGCCCACGTCAGCCGTACACCAGTAGACCTCGCCCGGCACATAGTCGAACACGTAGTAGTGGGTCATTGCCGCCATCAGCAGATAGCCGCCGGTGGTGTGCAGCACGCCCTTGGGTTTGCCGGTGGAGCCGGAGGTGTAAAGGATAAACAGCGGGTCTTCGCTGTCCATCGGTTCTGGCGCACACTGGTTGCTCGCAGCGCTGGTCGCTTCGGTGTAGCAGACGTCACGCTTTTCATCCCAGGCAACGTCAGCACCGGTGCGCTTGACGGTTATCACAGTGTGGACGTCGGGGCAGTCTTTCAGCGCTTTTTCGACGTTGACCTTCAGCGGGACGGTCTTGCCTCCGCGCACGCCCTCGTCGGCGGTAATGACTGCACGGCAGTCGGCATCGAGAATACGGTCACGGAGTGCGTCCGGCGAGAAGCCACCAAAGACCACCGAGTGAACCGCACCGATACGCGCGCAGGCCAGCATGGCGTAGGCCGCTTCGGGGATCATCGGCATGTACAGGCAGACACGGTCACCCTTGCTGACACCGCGCGCCTTCAGCACGTTGGCCAGTCGGCAGACCTTGTCGTGCAGTTCGCGGTAGCTGATGCGGGCATCCTGGCTCGGGTCGTCACCTTCCCAGATAATGGCGATCTCGTCGCCATGCTCGGCCAGGTGGCGGTCAATGCAGTTGACGCTGACGTTGAGCTTGCCGTCGATAAACCAGGCAGCCTGACCTTTGCTCAGATCGCTTTCGTGTACCTTGCTCCAGCGCTTGTCCCAGGTCAGAAAGCGTTCGGCCTGCTCGGCCCAGAACTGGTCGGGCTGCTCAAGCGACTGCCTGTACATACGCTGATAGGTCGCGTCATCCAGGTGGGTATGCGCGCGAGCGGACTCGGACACCTTGTGGTTTTCGATTGCGTACATGGGTATTCCCCTCTTGTTATTGAATTCAGGCAGTCTCTTGTCAGCCGGCCCTGAAGAGGGTCATTCCGGTGCTGCAGCAGAGATTCCGGACCGACAAAGCCGTTGGGGCTGTGCGATCAGTCTAGGCCATTTAGCGTCGGCCATCAGAGGGGGGCAAGACAACCCTTCTTTGGTATGAGAGGCGGGCGTCAAATCGGCGGGCCATGGGCCCGCAAAAGAGAGGGGACAGCCGCTCAGGAGCGGCTGAATTCGAGGTTGTCGATCAGGCGTGTGGTGCCGAGGTAGGCGGCGGCCAGCACCACCAGATCGCGGGTCTGATCGGTTACCGGTGACAGGTTGCTGGCATCTCGCAGGTCCAGATAGTCCGGGCGCATGCCGGCGGCACTCAGCTGCTGACTGGCCTCGTTGATGATCTGCGCATAGTCGGTACGCCCCGAGGTCACCTGCGCTGCAATCTGCTGCAGGGTCCGCTGCAGCAGCGGCGCAACGGCGCGCTGCTCTGCGGTCAGGTAGCCATTGCGCGAGGACAGCGCCAGGCCGTCCTCGGCACGTATGGTCGGATGCCCCATGATCTTCACCGGCAGACAGAGGTCCTGCGCCATCTTGCGAATGACCGCGAGCTGCTGGTAGTCCTTCTGACCAAACACGGCGACATCGGGGCCGACGATGTTCAGCAGCTTGCTGACAACGGTCGCCACACCCTCGAAGTGGCCTGGGCGGCTGGCTCCGCATAATCCTTCCGAAACCACCGGCACGCTCACCCGGGTGTGGCCGTCCATGCCCTCGGGGTACATCTCGCTCGCGCTGGGGGCGAATACCAGATGGGCTCCGACCTCCAGCAGTTTTTTCTGATCTTCGGCCAGGGTCCGTGGATAGCTGTCCAGGTCTTCACCGGGCCCGAACTGCATCGGGTTGACGAAAATGCTGACGACCACGTAGTCGGTGCGCTGCAGCGCCTTCTCGACCAGCGCAATGTGGCCAGCGTGCAGGTTACCCATGGTGGGAACCATTCCGATTCGCTTGCCTTCCTGGCGGGCACGACTAACCGCAGCGCGCACTTGCGCAATGGTATGCAGGGTGTTCATGGGCTCAGAACTCGTGTTCGGCTGCTGGGAATTCGACCTTCTTGACTGCTTCGACGTAGGCGCGGATGGCCGACGGGATGTCGGGCTGACCAGCCATGAAGTTTTTCACGAAGCGCGGCATGCGTCCGCTGAGCGACAGTCCGAGCATGTCGTGGACCACCAGTACCTGGCCATCGGTGCCACTGCCGGCACCGATGCCAATAACCGGAACACTGACCGCAGCAGTAATCGCGTTGGCCAGCGCCGGCGGCACGCACTCGAGCAGCAGCATGGCTGCACCGGCCGCTTCCAGCGCCTTGGCGTCTTCGACCATGGCGCGGGCCTGCGCTTCGTCGCGACCCTGAACCTTGAAGCCGCCCAGTACGTTGACTGTCTGTGGCGTCAGGCCCATGTGTGCGCAGACCGGAATACCGTTGCGGCTCAGTACTGTGATGCTGTCTGCCAGCCAGCGACCGCCCTCCAGCTTGACCATGTGTGCGCCTGCGCGCATGAGCGCTGCGCTGTTGGCCAGGGCCTGGTCGAGGGTGGCGTACGCCATGAAGGGCAGGTCGGCCATGATCAGCGCACCCTTGTTGCCGCGCTTGACGGCTGCGGTGTGGTACGCCATGTCGGCGACGCTGACCGGCAGGGTACTGTCGTGTCCCTGCAGGACCATGCCCAGCGAGTCGCCGATCAGGATGACTTCGACGCCGGCTTCACTTTCGACATGGGCGAAGGTCGCGTCGTAGGCTGTCAGACAAACGATCTTTTCGCCGCTTTGCTTGAGTTTGTTCAGCGTGGTCAGAGTAACGTCAGGCATGACTGATTCCAGTGTGTGGCTGTTACTTGGCGCTTCGGCACCGTTGGGGTTGGCTCTCGCGCCGGGTGTCCTGGCGAGAGTATAGCCTTGGCCGGGCAGGATTTCGGTAACACTTGGCTGGTCACCGGAATCGCATCCTACGTGTCAGCCCGGGGGTGTCAAGTCCGTTTGCGCACCAGGCTGTTGTATAAAAAACGGCAATGCCTGCAGATCACCGCGGGGGCAGTTCTGCAGCAGCGTTTCCAGCGCTGTGCCGTCAGGCATTTTCAGCGCGGGCGCTATCTCGGCCAGGGGGTAGAGGACGAAGGCGCGGGCATGCATGTGATAGTGCGGAATCTGCAGACGCTCGGTGCGGATGAGCTGGTCACCGTACAGCAGGATATCCAGGTCCAGGGTGCGGGGGCCCCAGCGCTCGGCCTTGCGTACCCGGCCGTGCTCCAGCTCGATGCGTTGCAGGTTGTCGAGTAGTGCCGCTGGCTCAAGCTCGGTATCCAGCGCCAGCACCGCGTTGATGTAGCTTGGCTGGTCCTGCGGCCCCATGGGCGCGCTGCGGTATAGCGATGAGCAGGCTACAAGCTGGCTGCGGGGCAGCTCGCGCAGCGCGCCGCAGGCGGTCTGGACCTGCTGAACCGGGTCGCCCTGGTTGCTGCCCAGGGCAATATAGCTGCGCGGCATCAGTTGCTCTGCGGCTTGCGCGGCTTGTTTCTGCGCGGACGCGAGCGAGCGCGTTTGGCGCTGCTTTTGCTGCCGTCACCCAGCTCGCGAATCATCTGCCGGCGCTGATCGGGGTTGGCGTCCTGGTATTGTGTCCACCATTGACCAAGGCCATCGGTTTCCTCGCCGGCAGCTTCGCGCAGCAGCAGGAAGTCGTAGGCCGCCCGGAAGCGCGGATGCTCCAGCATCTGGTCTGCCCTGCGTCCGCTGCGGCGCTCCAGGCGTGGCTGCATGTCCCAGATTTCCCGCATGGGAATGCTGAAGCGCTTCGGAATCGCGGTATGGCGGCATTGCTCGGCGAGCAGCTCGTGGGCGGCCTGCTGATAGGCGGGTATCGCCGGGATACCCTGCTCCTCCAGATACTTCACCCGCCCGGGCAGCGCGGGCCAGAGCAGGGCTGCAAACAGGAACGCAGGGGTAACCGGTTTGTCCTGGGCGATGCGCTCGTCGGTGTTGCGCAGCGCCTGGCGAACCAGCTGCAGGGTGTAGTCAGGGCGTTCAAGGATAGCGTCGTCGGTATCCGGAAACAGCGGCGCTACCAGATCGTATTGATACAGCAGGTCAAAGGTTGCCAGGCCCTGGCCGCTCATCAGCAGCTTTAGACTTTCATCGAACAGGCGTGCTGCAGGAATGTCGTGCAGCAGTGGTGCCATCGATTCGATGGGCGCTGCGGTATGTTGCTCGATATCGAAGTTCAGCTTGGCCGCAAAGCGTACGGCGCGCAGCATGCGCACCGGGTCTTCCTGGTAGCGCTGTTCCGGTTGACCGATAAGACGGATCAGGCGGTTGCGAATATCATGCACGCCGTTGGCAAAGTCGTGGATCTGGCCGCTGGTCACGTCGAAGTAGAGCGCGTTGATCGTGAAGTCGCGGCGTTGGGCGTCCTGTTCGAAGGTACCGTACACGTTGTCGCGCAACAGTCGGCCCGATTCGCTCTGGCGGGACTGCTCCTCCGATGCTTCGGCTTCGTGATTGGCGCGGAAGGTCGCGACTTCAATGATTTCCCGCCCGAAATGCACGTGGACCAGCTTGAAGCGACGGCCAATCAGGCGCGCGTTGCGGAACGTTGCGCGGACCTGCTCGGGAGTGGCGCTGGTGGCGACGTCAAAGTCCTTCGGGGTGATATCGAGCAGCAGGTCACGCACACAGCCACCCACCAGAAAGGCCTGATAGCCTGCCTGCTGCAGCCGTTCAACCACGCTGACCGCGTGCCTGCTCAGGCGCTCACGGCGTAGCGAATGCTGGCTGGCGGGGATAATGCTCGGCGTAGTTCGGCGGCGCTGAGGGTGGCCGAAGGGAGAGGGTATTTTCTGCAACAGCTTTCGAATCATAGGGGCTGGTTGTTCCGGCTGCCGATCAGCGTGAGCGGTCGCTCTGCCTGTTGACCTGCACGGTAGCGCTGGTGAATGGGTCGCGCAACAGGCGGTTGGGCCGGACGCGCATGCAGCCTGTTGGCCGCGATTGACGTGCATTCTAGCCTGAATTGTCGGGAAAGGTAAGAAATCAGGGGGATGGGCAACGGAGAATCAGGAGGGGGGAAAGCTCAAGGGGAGTGGTTAACTCCCCCTAATGGTTTTTTATTATTGTTTTTATCAGAGCTGTTCTTCTTGTTTGTTTGAAGCGGTAGTCACCGCTTTGCGACTGACCCATCTCGGGTTGTCCAAAACAAACGGATTGCTTTGGAAGCTTAGGTTCGAAGTGGCCTGCTGCTGGCTTTGGACGGTGGGTTGCTTGAGCAACTTTTATTCTTCTCTGTCCAACCGAACATCCTGTTCGCAAATCGACTGCTATTCTCCAAAAAAATCAGTTTGCTGCGTCTCTCACGTCTTGTTTTTATTGTGTGTGGAGTCGAATGTTATTTTTGTTATGTGTTTTGGTTTTTATTGTTGTTGTGCCAGATATAAAGCATTCCGCGTGCCAACTTTTTAAATTCGTTTAAAATCAGTGACTTGTGATTTTCCTGTCTTTTCCTACCCTGTGTTACCCCCAAGGTGTTACCTCCGATTGGACTAAAGTGTTACCTCTGTGTGGGGGTGCGGTAACAGTTTTGCGGGAACTTTCCCGGTAACAGGTAACACATTGGCGGGCTAAGGACGGCCCTGAGCAGGGTTGGATAGAGCCAGAGGGGAAGGCTGCACGTTGCCGGCAGCCTTGCAGGGAGGGCAAATCAGGTGCTGGCAGTTTTCTTGCGCGGAATACCCAGGCGCTGCCGACGCTCCCACAGACACTTGCGGCTGATGCCGAGCTTGTGTGCCAGCTGGGTTTCGGTCATGTGGTCCTGATGCTCCAGTACAAAGTGCTGGAAGTAGTCTTCCAGTGACAGGTCTTCGGCCGGTTCCTGCCCGGGGGTTACTTCGTTCTGCATGGTTTGCAGGGCGTTGGCGGCCTCGGAAGCACGCTCGATCTCGGCATCCAGCTCAATGCCCAGCAGGTCGGCAGTAATTTCCTCGTGATCACAGAGAATGGCCGAACGTTCGATTGCGTTCTCCAGCTCGCGCACGTTGCCCGGCCAGCTGTAGGCGAGGATTGCGCGCTCTGCGTCCCTGCTGAAGTGCAGGCCTTCCATATTCATGTTGCGTGCCGCGCGCTGCAGTAGCGCCTCGGCGATCAGCATCACGTCCCGGCCGCGCTCGCGCAGTGGCGGCAGGCGCAACTCGATCACGTTCAGGCGGTAATACAGGTCCTCACGGAACAGACCTTGTCGCGCCATGGTCTTGAGGTCGCGGTGGGTGGCGGCCACCAGACGCACATCGACCTTGTGCGACTGCACCGAGCCGACCCTGCGAATCTCTCCTTCCTGCAGCACCCGCAGTAATCGCGCCTGAGCCTCCAGCGGCAACTCGCCAATCTCGTCAAGGAACAGGGTGCCGCCGTCGGCCGCCTCGACCAGGCCGGTACGGTTGCTGGTAGCGCCGGTAAAGGAACCCTTCTCATGGCCGAACAGTTCAGACTCGATCAGGGTTTCCGGAATGGCAGCGCAGTTGACTGAAATCAGCGGTGCCTTGGCGCGCTGGGATTGTTCATGCATGGCCCGGGCAACCAGCTCCTTGCCGGTACCGGACTCGCCCTGAATCAGTACGGTCGAGTCGGTTGGCGCGACCTTGCGAATGCGCTTGAAAAGAGTCTGCATGGCGTCACAGGCGCCGATGATACCCATATCCTGGCCACCACCATCGGTGCTGGCCGTGGTGGCCTTGGGCGCCGGCTCTGGCGTAGGAGTCGCGCCGCTCTGCTGCTTGCGCTGGTCGCCGGCGGCAATAATGCGCTGCACGGTTTCAACCATTTCGTCATGGTCGAACGGCTTGGCGATGTAGTCGACAGCGCCGAGCTTCATCGAGTCGACCGCCGAGCGCAGGCTGGCGTAGCTGGTCATGATCAGCACGGGCGTGTTCGGCGCACGGCGGATGAGTTCGGTGCCGGGCTCGCCCGGCAGGCGCAGGTCGCTGATGATCAGCTTGAAGCGCTCGAGATCGTGTCGCTCGACGGCCTCGCTGACCGAGCCGGCCTCCTCTACCTGGTAGTGGTGGCGCTCCAGCAACCGTTTCAATGCCGTACGGATGATGGCTTCGTCTTCAACAACCAGAATGTCTGACATAGTTACCTCACAGGTGACGGCGCCTGTTACAGCATCAGGCAGGGGCGCCGTTACCGCTCATGCTATAGCGCGGCAGGGTAATGGTGAAGCGAGTGCCGCGCCGGGTTGTCTGGTCGACCGGGCTGTCGATGGTTATCTGGCCATAATGCTCTTCGACAATGGAGTAGACCAGTGCCAATCCGAGCCCGGTACCTGTCCCTGGGTCCTTGGTGGTGAAGAACGGCTCGAACAGCCGATCCATGATGTCCTTGTCGATGCCGCTGCCCTGATCCTCTACTTGCAGCAGTACCTGGTGTTCGTTTTCCTGGGTGGCGATGGTGATGCTGTCGCCATCAGTGCTGGCGTCCCGTGCGTTACCCAGCAGGTTGATAAGGACCTGAACCAGGCGCTGGGCGTCACCGGCTACCATGTGTTCGGGTCGGCACAGGTTAACATACTTGACCTCCGGGCCCCTGCGGTTGAGCGACAGCAGGTGAATCGCCTCGTTGGTGCAGGCCGCCAGATCGACCGGCTCGTTGGGGTTCTGGTGGCGGCTGCCAACGTGGGCGAAGTTGACCAGTGACTGCACGATCCGGGAGACCCGGCGAGTCTGGTCGAGGATCTGCTCGGCGGCTTCGCGTGATTCCGGTTGTTCCGATTCGTCGCGCAGGTTTTGCGCCAGACAGGCGATGCCGGTGATCGGATTGCCGATTTCGTGGGCAACGCCGGCAGCCAGACGACCGATCGAGGCCAGGCGCTCGGAATGCATCAGCTCCTCTTCCAGCATCTGGGTTTCGGTCTGGTCCTCGACCAGCAGTACCAGGCCGCTACCGCCAACATAGCCGGGCTCGTCGATCGCAGCCTTGTGCAGGCTGAGCCACTGGGTATGGCCATTGACCGCCAGTTTCTGCTTGTACAGGTGCGAGGCCTGGTCTTCGACGAATCGCTCGAACAGGTCTCGCCAGGGGCCGGGCAGGCTGCTCAGCCGCGAGCCGATGACGCTGTCGGCGTCGATGCCGGTCAGCGCCTGCATGGCGTGGTTCCACATCAGGATTTCATTGTCCTGGGCCAGCGAGCAGACACCCATCGGCAGGTGCTGCAGTGTCTGGCGGTGATAGCGTCGCAGGGCGTCGAGTTCGGCGGCCAGGCCGGTCAGGCGGCTGTGGTAGTCCTCCAGCCGGTTTTCGATGAAATGGATGTCCTCGGTCATATAGCCGTCGCGGCCCATCTTGAACGGCAGGAAGGTTTCGATGATGTCCTGGGCCACCGACGGCCCCATCAGGCCCGACAGGTTGGCTTCCAGCCGGTCGCGCAGGCGGCGCAGGGCATAGGGGCGGCGCTCGTCGAACGGCAGCTTGAGGTCCCGCAGCGCCTGTTCGACCTCGTGCTGGGCGGTCTTGTTGCCGAGCGGCTTGGCCAGTTGCTGGGCAAACTCCTGCGGCGAGGACGCCATCAGCTGCATCCGCTGGGGGCGACTGACGTTGTCGACCGAGCAGGCCTCGGCAGCACTCTGCTCCTCAACCGAGCGTTGGGTAAATAGCGAGACGAGCGCCAGCACCACGACGTTGACAGCCAGCGAGGAGATCGCGGCCAGGTGCCAGGTGTCGGCATTGAACGCCATCGTCATCCCGAACAGGGTGATGCCGGGCAGTTCGGTGACCAGTGGCAGCAGCAGGGTGACGGCCCACACCAGCATGCCGGCAACGACGCCGCCGATGAACCCGCGGCGGTTGGCTTGTGGCCAGTACAGCACTGACAGGGTGCCCGGCAGAAACTGTACGGTGGCGACAAACGAGGCAATTCCGAGGTTGGCCAGGTCCTGTTCGGCGCCGAGCAGGCGGTAGAAGCCGTAGCCGGCCATGATGATGGCGGCAATCAGCGTGCGGCGGGTCCACAGCAGCCAGCGGTAGATGTTGTTGTCGGCGCTGGGCTGGTAGAGCGGCAGCACCAGATGATTGAGCACCATGCCCGACAGTGCCAGGGTGATGACGATGATCAGGCCGCTGGCCGCCGACAGGCCGCCGACGAAGGCCAGCAGCGAGAGCCACTCGGAACCACCGGCCACGCCCAGGCCCAGTGAGAAGTATTCCGGATTGGTGCGTACACCCAGATGCAGGCCTGCCCAGAGGATCGGCGGGACTGCCAGGCTCATCAGCAGCAGGAATAGGGGTAGACCCCAGCTGGCGGTGCTGAGGGCGCGCGGATTGAGGTTCTCGGTAAAGGCCATGTGATACATGTGCGGCATGACGAATGCCGCCGAGAAGAACACCAGCAGCAGGGTACGCCAGGGACCTTCCTGCAACGGTGTATGCAGCGTGCTGAGGGCCTCCTGATTGGTATCCAGCCAGAGCTGCAGTCCCTGCGGACCGTCGAATACAACATAGAGCGCATACAAACCGATGGCGCCGATAGCGACCAGTTTGACCAGTGACTCGAAGGCAATCGCCATGACCAGCCCTTCGTGTTTCTCGCGTGCCGAGATATGGCGGGCTCCGAACAGAATGGCGAACAGGATGATCAGCACGCAGAACCCGAGTGCAACCGACCCCTGGCCAGATTCCTGAGTCAGGATCTGCACCGAGTCGGCCACCGCCTGTATTTGCAGTGCCAGCAACGGCAGTACGCCAACCAGCATGAATATGGTGGTCAGGGTCCCTGCCCAGGTGCTGCGAAAGCGGAAGGCAAACAGGTCGGCCAGTGAAGACAACTGGTAGGTGCGGGTAATCCTCAGGATCGGGTTGAGCAGCACCGGTGCCAGCAGAAAGGCGCCGCAGACACCGAGGTAGTAGGTTAGAAAACCGTAACCATACTGATAGGCCAGTCCTACTGTTCCGTAGAACGCCCAGGCGCTGGCGTAGACCCCCAGTGACAGGGTGTAGACCGCGGGATGACGCAGCACGGCGCGCGGCACGCGACCGTTTTCGGTGGCCCAGGCCACGCCAAACAGGACGATCAGGTAGCCAATGCTGATCAACAGCAACTGGCTGAGATCAAAGCTCATCGGCATCTCGGGGACTCTGTAGCAGCATGCCGGCGACGATCAGGATCAGCCACAGCACATAGGGTCGGTACCAGGCACCCTGCGGTTCTATCCACCAGTCCATGATGGCCGGCGAGAACAGGTAGATGCCGATGACCAGCAGCAGTACCAGTCGGTAGATATACATGGGTATCCGTCGGTTGGGGCAACCGCCCGAAGGAGGGGCGTCGCGGTTCAGTCGGTGATGGTAATCAGCGCGCCACGGCTTGCCAAGCAATCAACTCGGCAGGCTGGCCTCAAGGATGTGTTTTGTGGCGGGCAAGCGGCCGGGTTGCCAGTGGGCGATGCCCCACTGCAGCAGCTCGGCGACGGGGGCGCCGCGCAGTGTCTCGGGTACCGGCTGGGCCAGGGCGCGCAGGGCCCGCCAGAGCGTAGCTGGCGCTTGCGTGCGCTGCAGCGGGGCCGAGCCCAGTCGCTTGCTCAGCTTCTCGCCGTCGGGGCGCATGATCAGTGGTACGTGCAGATAGCGTGGTGGCGTCTGACCGAGCAGCTGATACAGCCAGATCTGTCGCGGTGTTGAATCCAGCAGGTCGGCGCCACGCACGACATCTGTTACACCCTGATCAATGTCGTCCAGCACGACGGCCAGTTGGTAGGCGTATACCCCGTCGCGCCGGCGGATAATGAAATCGCCGAGTTCGCTGGCCAGATTATGTGTCAGCGGTGGCTGAAGACGGTCGATACAGGTTATCGGGGTATCGTTGACCCGTACCCGTACCGCGTGATCGGCGGCTGCCTGCAGCCGGCGCCCGGCGCAGGTGCCGGGATAGACCGGGCCGTGCTGCAGCAGCGTTTTACGCGGGCAGTCGCAGTAGTACGCCAGCCCGTCATCCAGCCAGCGCTCGATCTGTGCGCGATACAGGTCCAGCCGCTCGCTCTGACGCACTATCTGCCCATCGTGCTTCAGGCCAAAGTCGTCAAGTGCCTGCAGTATCTGGGTTTCTGCGTCGGGCTGGCTGCGCGCCTGATCGAGATCTTCGATGCGAATCAGCCATTGACCGCCGGCGTGACGGGCATCGAGGTAGCTTGCCAGTGCCGCGACCAGAGAGCCGAAGTGCAAGAGGCCGCTGGGGGTGGGGGCGAAGCGCCCGATGTAGGGAGAGGTCATGCGGGGTAAGGCAATTGCAGGCTGCCGGGCAGCCTGCAATGCGGCGGGTCGACTCAGCTGCCGACCTGCTTTTCCTTGATTTCGGCCAGGGTCTTGCAGTCGATGCACAGCGTCGCTGTGGGGCGGGCCTCAAGACGACGAATGCCGATTTCGACACCACAGGAGTCACAGAAACCGTAGTCATCTTCTTCGATGCGCTGCAGGGTCTGGTCGATCTTCTTGATCAGCTTGCGCTCGCGATCACGGGTCCGCAGTTCCAGGCTGAATTCCTCTTCCTGACTGGCCCTGTCGGCGGGATCGGGGAAGTTGGCCGCCTCGTCCTGCATGTGATGCACGGTACGATCGACTTCTTCCATCAGTTCCTGTTTCCAGGTGTTGAGAATGTTGGCGAAATGCGCGAGCTGTTGCTCGTTCATGTACTCCTCACCCTTCTTTTCCTGATAGGGGACGAAGCCACGGATCAACATTGATGTTTTCTGCTTGGCATTGCTGGGCATGAGGACCCCTCACTTGTTGCTCTATCTTCCTGTTTCAGGTCTCACCCACTCAACCTGACGTGCTTCGGCCTAAAGCCTGCAAGCGGGCAAAGCTACCAGAAGCTGATGGCCTGCGCTACTGTTTGCCGCCAGAAGGCAGACGCAGGCCTGCAAGCCGCTGCCAGTCAGGCTCTGACAGGGTATCATCGGCGTGTTTGTCGCCATCTCGGGATGTTTCTATGTCGCAGCAGCGCTGGGCCGGACGGGTTCAGGAAATTCAACCGTTTCACGTCATGGCCGTTTTGGCACGCGCCCGTGCGCTTGAGGCCCATGGGCGTGATGTCATTCATATGGAAATTGGCGAGCCCGATTTCACTACCCCTGAACCCATTGTTCGTGCCGGTCAGCAGGCGCTGGCTGATGGTTGTACCGGATATACGCCGGCACTTGGGTTGCCGGCGCTGCGCGAGGCCATTGCGGGCCTCTACCGTCAGCGTCACGGGTTGGACGTAGACCCCGCCCGGATCGTGGTTACGCCTGGTGGATCGGCGGCACTACTGCTGGTCAGCGCGTTGCTGGTCGAGCCCGGCCGCAAGGTGCTGATGGCCGATCCGGCCTACCCCTGCAATCGGCATTTTCTGCGACTGGTCGAGGGGCGCGCGGTGCTGGTGCCGACCGGTCCGGAAACCAACTATCAACTGACGCCCGAGCTGGTTGAGCAGCACTGGGGTGCCGATTGCGTCGCCGTGCTGGCGGCGTCGCCGGCCAATCCAACCGGCACCCTGCTGTCACGCCAGGAGCTGGCTGCGCTGTCGGCGACCTGCCGGCGTCTTGGCGGTGAGCTTATTGTCGACGAGATTTACCACGGACTGACCTACGGGCTGGACGCGCCGTCGGTGCTGGAGGTGGCTGACGATGCCTTTGTGCTCAACAGCTTCTCGAAGTATTTCGGCATGACCGGCTGGCGCCTTGGCTGGCTGGTCGCGCCCGAGGCGGCGGTGCCTGAGCTGGAAAAGCTGGCGCAGAATCTTTACATCTGCGCGCCGCATATGGCGCAGCAGGCGGCCCTTGCGGCCTTTGGCGAGGAAAGTCGGGAAATCTGCGAGATTCGCCGTCGTGCCTTTCAGGTGCGCCGTGACTTTCTGCTGCCGGCCGTTCGCGACCTCGGCTTCAAAGTACCGGTTACCCCGCAGGGTGCCTTCTATCTGTATGCCGACATGCAGGGGCTGGGGGGGGGCAGTGCCGGATTCTGCCAGCATGTCATCGAGCGCGAGTTCGTCGCGCTGACGCCAGGGCTGGATTTCGGTCATCACCGTGCCGCGCAGCATCTCAGGCTGGCCTACACCACCTCGCTGGAGCGCCTGGAGCAAGCGGTTGAGCGACTTTCGCGGGCGCTGAACAGTTGGTCGCCCGAGTGCTGATTCCGTTTGAAACACCGCTGCGCGAGGCGACGCTATTGCGCCGTTACAAGCGCTTTCTGGCCGATATTCGGCTGCCGGACGGCCAGGAAATCACGGTGCATTGCCCCAACACCGGTTCGATGCGCAACTGCGGTCAGCCCGGCGACCGGGTCTGGGTGAGTCTGGATTACAAACCCGGGCGCAAGCTGCCGGGTACCTGGGAGCTGGTCGAGATCGGCTCTGGCCAGGTGGCGTGCATCCACAGTGCGCGGGCCAACCGAGTGGTTGCTCAGGCGCTGCAGCATGGGTTGATCACGCCCCTGGCCGGCTATCCGGAGGTGCGCGCCGAGGTGCGGCTGCCCGAGGGCTCAAGCCGCTTTGACTTTCTGCTCTCGGGCGGCGGCCGGGCGGAGTGTGTGGTTGAGGTGAAAAGCGTAACCCTGGCTCTGGGGGAGGGTGTGGGGGCGTTTCCGGATGCGGTCAGTGCCCGGGGTCAGAAGCATCTGCGCGAACTGATCGAGGTGGTGCAGGGCGGACGCCGTGCCTGTCTGCTGTTCTGCGTGATGCATTCGGGCATCGAGCAGGTTCGGCCGGCGGACGAGATCGATGCGGAGTATGGGCGGTTGTTGCGCGAGGCGGCGGTAGCCGGGGTAGAGGTGCTGGCCTGGTCGGTCTGGCCGCAGCCGAATGGAATGCACGTACGTGGGGCGTTGCCGGTCGTGTTATGACGGCTGTTCGTCGTCCAGCCAGACGTGCCCGTTGCTGACATGGCAGCGCAGCTGGCGCAGTGACTGTCCAATGCAGGGGCCGGCAACGCATTCACCGTTTTCCGGCAGGAACAGGGCGCCATGAGTGGCACACTGGATCAGTCTTCCGGAGCTGTCGAGGAACTGGTCGGGTACCCATTCCAGGCTGATACCGCGATGCGGGCAGCGGTTTTCGTAGAGATAGATGTGCTCACCCTGGCGCACCAGGAACAGTGATTGCCCCTGATAGAGAACGCCCTTGCTGCCGCGCAGGGGCAGGTCATCAAGGCGACACAGAGGCTTGGGCAGAAAGTCGTGGTCTGACATGGGTGGATTATCCTGCGATGCTCGTTACAAAGCCAGTCGTGGTCATGACGCTGACAGCGTCCCCCGGTATGCTGGCAGTCCTTTAAAGGTTGGCGTCCGCGCCACCGATCGGTAACAGGAATACGAGATGGTGCTGCAGCCGCGCTACAAAAGGCTGGTAATGATGGGGCTGCTGGCGTTTCTGCTGGTTGCCTGTCTGCTGTCGCTGGCGCTCGGCCCGGTCAGTATTGCGCCGTCCGACACGCTGCGTGCGCTGTTCTGGCGCTTTGCCGACAGCGCAGTGCCGGCCGATCAGCAACTGATCATCGAACAGATTCGCCTGCCGCGCATGCTGATGGGCGTGGTTGCCGGCGCCACCCTGGCGCTCACCGGTGCGGCCATGCAGGGGCTGTTTCGCAATCCGCTGGCCGATCCCGGCCTGATTGGTATCTCCAGTGGTGCGGCGCTCGGCGCGGCACTGGTAATCGTGCTGGGTTCGTTGCTGGTTGGCCCGCTCGGTGCCGACTGGCAGCCCTATCTGACGGTGCCCGGGGCGTTTGTTGGCGGGCTCGCATGCACGGCACTGGTCTACCGTCTCGGCCAGTCGGTGCAGGGCACCTCGGTAGCCAGCATGTTGCTGGCGGGTATCGCCATCACAGCCATCAGTGGCGCACTGGTTGGCTTGCTCAGCTACCTGGCCGATGATGGCATGCTGCGCACGCTGACGTTCTGGAATATGGGCAGTTTGGCCGCTGCCGACTATCCGAGAGTCGGGCTGCTGTTGCTGTGCTGTCTGCCCATCTGGTGGCGCCTGCCCCGGCTGGCGCCAGCATTGAACGCCCTGCTGCTGGGTGAGTCGGAGGCGCGCCATCTCGGCGTTGAAGTCGAGCGGGTCAAGCGTGAACTGGTGCTGTTGACGGCGTTGGGTGTGGGTGCCTGTGTGGCCGCCTGCGGACTGATTGGCTTTGTCGGGCTGGTGGTGCCCCATCTGGTCAGGCTGGTGCTGGGGCCGGATCATCGTTGGCTGCTGCCGGCCTCGATGCTGCTGGGGTCGGCATTGCTGCTGCTGTCGGATGTGATTGCCCGATTGCTCCTCGCGCCGGCGGAACTGCCCCTGGGGATCATTACCGCGCTGCTGGGGGCGCCGTTCTTTTTGTCGCTGCTGATGCGCGTGCGTCGCCAGGGTGGTTTCTGATGCTCAGTGTCGAACAGCTGGGTTGCAGTCGCGGTGGGCGACAGGTACTGCGCGACCTGACATTCGATCTGCACGCAGGGGAGGTCATCGCGGTGCTGGGCACCAACGGCGCCGGCAAAAGTACCTTGCTCGCGGCGCTGTGTGGCGAGCTTGCGGTAGATACCGGGCGAGTGCAGTTGGCAGGCAGGAACCTTGATGAGTGGACGGCAGGTGAGCGGGCTCGCCGGCTGGCCGTATTGCCTCAGCAATCGGAGCTGGCCTTTCCGTTTCGCGTGGAGGAGGTCGTGGCGCTGGGCTGTATGCCGCACGCCACCGGGTTGCAGCAGGACCGGGCTATTTGTGCCGATGCGATGGCGGCAGCCGATGTGACGCACCTGTCGCAGCGCAGCTATCTGACGCTATCTGGCGGTGAGCGTCAGCGGGTTCATCTGGCCCGCGTGCTGGCGCAGGTCTGGGAGGTTGGCGAGGGTGGCTGTCTGCTGCTGGATGAGCCAACCGCCTCGCTTGACCTGGCGCATCAGCGACTGATCATGCAGCAGGCCCGTGCGATGGCGTCCCGGGGATTGAGTGTACTGGTCGTGCTGCACGATCTGAATCTGGCTGCGGCTTATGCCGATCGTGTTCTGCTGCTGCACGAGGGCAGGCTGGATGCATTGGGTACGCCCTGGCAGGTGTTGCAGGCCGACCATATTGAGAGGGTGTTCGGCGTTGCGGTGCAGGTTCAGCGGCATCCGCAGCACGACTGCCCGCTGGTTATTCTGTGAGGTGGCAATGAACGTACTGATTCTGATCGCCGGTCTTTTCGGGGCGGCCTTGGCGCTGGCCGCGCCGCTGCCTGCCTGGCAGGCAACCGATGGCCTTGATGATCCGCATCTGGGGCAGGTGTGGGACACCCATGCCCAGCGCTGGCTTGAGCCGCAGCAGTTGGTCGACGCGTTGCTGGATGAGCCGCGTGTCATTCTCGGCGAGCGACATGATCATCCTGATCATCACCGGCTTCAGCTCTGGTTGCTGGAACAGCTGCAGGCGCAGCGGCCACAGGGTGCACTGGTAATGGAAATGCTGCAATCCAGCCAGCAGCCGCAGGTCGACGCCTTGCAGGGTAAGCCGCTGCCGGCTGACCCGATGCTGGCTGAAGAGCTGCAGTGGCAGCCGGGTTGGGATTGGGCGTTGTATGGCCCGCTGGTGCGTTGGGGGCTGGCTGTGCCGCAACGGCTGCTGACGGCGAATCTGGATCGTGACGAGCTGATGGCGTTCTATCGCGATCCGTCCTCCGATGTGTCTGGCTACCCTGCCTCCGCCCGCGCCAAGCTGGAGCGCATCATTATTGCCAGTCACTGTGACCTTATTGAGGCGTCGCAGGTTGCTCCCATGCTGCGCATTCAGCAGGCGCGCGATCTGCGCATGGGGCAGGCATTGGCGACAGCCCCGGCGCCAGCGCTGCTGATTGCCGGGGCGTATCACGGGCGCCGTGACCTCGGCGTTCCGCTGCATTGGGATGGCCAATGGGGGGCTGCGCCGGTGGTCGTGTTGCTATCGGAAGCGGGTAGCCCATTGCCCGGCCCGGAGCAGGCTGATTTCGTCTGGCTGGCTCCGGGATTGCCTGAGCAGGACCATTGCGCGGGGATGCGCGCGGCGGCTGAGAGCTAGACGCTGCGGCTGCGCAGATGCGGGCTGTTGCGCAGCATGTCCAGTAGCGTGGCAGCAATGTCATCTGCCCGCTCTACCAGGCTGAGCTGCTGCGGCTGCATCAGCCATTGATGCAGTACACCGTAAATGAACGAGTGAGCACAGAACAGGGCCATATCGATATCCAGGTCAGCGGGTAGTTCGCCGCTGGCAATGGCCAGCATCAGGGATGTGCGCAGGTTGTCATCATGGTGCCGGTTCATGGTCTGCAGGTGCTTTTTCTGCGTGCAGGGCTCGTCGATGTAGTCGCATTTGAGTAACAGGATCTCGTTCACCCGGCGCGATGACGGGTCTGACTCCAGGCGCTTGAGCACGGTCACCAGGAGCTCGCGAAAGCGCTCCAGCGGATTCGGGGCGCTGGCATCTCGGGCTGCCTGGTTGAGCGATGCCAGTGGCAGCTGAATGCGCTGGAACAGGGCCTCCAGCAGGTCTGCCTTATCCTGGAAATGCCAATAGATCGCTCCCCGGGTCACGCCGGCTGCCTGGGCGATATCACTCAGGGAGGTGCGTGAAACACCTTTTTTGTGGAAGCACTGCTCGGCTGCGTCGAGGATGCTTTCGCGGGTTTCAAAGGCTTCTTCTTTTGTGCGTCTGGCCATGCAAGTCTCGAGCGGAAAACAGGGAGCGGGGGCCATGGTGGCCAAGTTGTGAGCGAATGTTATCGTAAGACCAAAACAATTTACAGACAGGTGTGAATGTAAGTATATTGTGCGCCAATCAGTGATGCCCCTAACGGGACCCAAGGGGCATGCGCCTAATCAGACATAACGGTTTTTCACGAGGATTCACCATGCCGATGAAGCCAGCGCGCGCTGCTCTCTTCCCGCTTCTTGCATCCCTGTTGCTGATCAGCGCCTGCCAGGACGCCGAACAACAGGGCGGGCAGCAGCAACAACAGCAGGTGCCAGAGGTTGGCGTGGTCACGCTCAAGGCCGAACGCTTCCTGTTGACCAATACTCTTCCCGGTCGAACCACTGCATATCGGGTTGCCGAAGTGCGTCCTCAGGTGAACGGCATCCTGGAGAAACGTCTGTTTGATGAAGGCGCTGAAGTCAAGGCCGGCCAGCAGCTTTATCAGATCGACGACGATGTTTATCAGGCCGCGCTGAAGAGTGCCGAGGCAAGCAGTATCTCGACCCGTTCTCTGGCCGAGCGCTACGGCATTCTGGTGAAGGAGAATGCGGTCAGTCAGCAGGCGTTCGACGAAGCCCGGGCTGCCAGCCTGCAGGCCCAGGCTGCGCTCGATGAGGCGCGTATCAATGTGCGGTACACCCGCGTGCTGGCACCCATTGACGGTCGGATCGGCCGCTCAGCGGTCAGCGAGGGGGCGCTGGTCACCAGTGGCCAGGCCCAGCCACTGGCAACCATCCAGCAGCTTGATCCCATTTATGTGGACATTACCCAGTCTTCGCGCGAGATGCTGGATCTGCGTCGTGATCTGGAGGCCGGTCGTCTGCAGCGCGCAGGCGACAATGCTGCCACCGTGACGCTGACACTTGAAGACGGCAGTCGCTACGCCCAGGAGGGCAAGCTGGAGTTTTCCGAGGTCAGTGTTGACGAAGGCACCGGTTCGGTCATCCTGCGCGCGGTATTCCCCAACCCCGATCGACTGCTGCTGCCTGGCATGTTTGTGCACGCGAACCTGGTTGCTGGCGCCAAGAGTGATGCGATTCTGGCGCCGCAGCAGGGTATTACGCGCACACCGCGCGGCACTGCCGTTGCGATGGTGGTCAATGCCGAGGGCAAGGTCGAGCAGCGCGAGGTGGTGACCGATCGCACAGTGGGCAATCGCTGGCTGATCGCATCGGGCCTGGGCGAGGGTGATCAACTGATTACCGAAGGCCTGCAATACATCCGCCCGGGAGCTCCGGTAACAGTCAAGCCGGCCGGCAATGTCGCCGAGCAACAGGACAGCGCTGCTCAGCCCGACGCTGATCAGTAAGGAAGCGAATTATGTCGAGATTTTTTATCGACCGCCCGATCTTTGCCTGGGTAGTCGCACTGGTCATCATGCTGGTTGGTGGGCTTGCCATCCTCAAGCTGCCGATCAATCAGTATCCGAGCATTGCTCCTCCGGCGGTCGGTATTTCCGTGTCCTATCCGGGCGCCTCTGCGCAGACCGTGCAGGATACGGTCGTACAGGTCATCGAGCAGCAGCTTAACGGCATCGACGGGTTGCGCTATATCTCGTCGGAGAGCAATTCCGACGGCAGCATGTCGATTACCGTGACCTTCAACCAGGGCACTGATCCGGACATCGCTCAGGTACAGGTGCAGAACAAGCTGCAACTGGCCACGCCGCTGTTGCCGCAGGAGGTTCAGCAGCAGGGTATTCGCGTGACCAAGGCGGTGCGTAACTTCCTGATGGTCGTTGCCGTGGTATCTGAAGACGGCAGCATGGATCGCTTCGATCTGGCCGATTACATCGTCTCCAACATCCAGGACCCGATCTCGCGGACTCAGGGTGTTGGTGACTTTCAGGTATTCGGTGCGCCTTACGCCATGCGTATCTGGCTCGATCCCGCCAAACTGAACAGCTTCAACCTGATGCCGGGTGATGTCAGCACGGCAATCAAGGCCCAGAACGTGCAGGTCTCGGCCGGTCAGTTCGGCGGTTTGCCGGCGGTGCCAGGGCAGCAGTTGAACGCTACCATCCTGAGCAAGACGCGCCTGCAGACCCCGGAGCAGTTCCGCGACATTCTGCTGAAGGTCAACAGTGACGGCTCACAGGTGCGTCTGGGCGATGTGGCCAGCGTCGAGTTGGGCGCGCAGAATGCCGATATCACCGCACTCTATAATGGTATGCCGGCGTCAGGCATGGCGATCAAGCTGGCGACCGGTGCCAACGCGCTGGAGACTGCCAAGGCCATTCGCAAGACGCTGGCCGATCTGGAGCCCTTTTTCCCCGAGGGGATGAAAGTCGAGTTTCCTTACGACACGTCGCCGGTGGTGTCCGAGTCGATTCTGGGTGTTGTCAAAACCCTGTTCGAAGCGGTAGTGCTCGTGTTCTTGGTGATGTACCTGTTCCTGCAGAACTTCCGGGCGACGCTGATCCCGACCCTGGCTGTGCCGGTGGTGCTGCTCGGGACCTTTGGTCTGCTGGCGGCATTTGGTTTCACCATCAACATCCTGACCATGTTTGCCATGGTGCTGGCGATTGGTCTGCTGGTGGATGATGCCATCGTGGTGGTTGAAAACGTCGAGCGAGTCATGGCCGAAGAGGGGCTGTCGCCGCTGGAGGCAACGCGTCGTTCGATGGGGCAGATTCAGGGCGCGCTGGTGGGTATTGGTCTGGTGCTGTCTGCGGTATTTCTGCCAATGGCATTCTTCGGTGGCTCTACCGGTGTGATCTACCGCCAGTTCTCGATCACCATTGCATCGGCGATGATTCTGTCGGTGCTGGTCGCGCTGATTTTTACTCCGGCACTGTGCGCCACTATTCTCAAACCGGTGCAGAAGGGGCATACCCAGGCAGAGCGAGGCTTTTTCGGCTGGTTCAATCGGACCTTTGATCGCGGCGTAAAGCGGTACGAGGGTAGCGTAGCCTCAATTCTGCAGCGCAAGACGCCCTATTTGCTGCTCTATGTGGTGATTGTTGCACTGATGGCGTTCCTGTTTACCCGTTTGCCAAGCTCTTTCCTGCCTGGTGAGGATCAGGGTGTGCTGTTTGCCCAGGTTCAGGCTCCTGTTGGCGCGAGTGCCGAACGCACGCAGCAAACTGTCGACGCGATGCGGACGTATTTGCTTGAGCAGGAGTCGGACTCGGTCAGCTCCGTGTTCACTGTTACCGGCTTCAATTTTGCCGGCCGCGGACAGAATGCCGGTCTGGCATTTATCGGTCTCAAGCCCTGGGAAGAGCGCAATGATCCTGACCTGAGCGTCTTCGCTGTGCAGCAGCGAGCACAGCAGTATTTTGCCGGGTTCCGTGATGCCATGGTGTTTGCGTTCGCACCGCCTGCGGTGATGGAGCTGGGTACTGCCTCAGGTTTCAACGTTTATCTGCAGGATAACGCCGGCGCAGGTCATGACGTATTGATGCAGGCGCGCAATCAGTTGCTTGGCATGGCCTCGCAGAGCCCGGTGCTGGCCAACGTGCGGCCCAATGGCCAGGATGACCAGCCGCAGTTCCAGTTGATCATCGACGACGAGAAGGCCAGTGCGCTGGGATTGTCGCTGGCCGATATTAACCAGACGCTGTCGATTGCCTGGGGCTCGAGCTATGTGAACGACTTTATTGATCGTGGTCGGGTCAAGAAGGTTTTCCTGCAAGGCCAGGCTGATTCGCGGATGAATCCGGAAGACCTGCAGAAATGGTTTGTGCGCAACAGTCAGGGCGAGATGGTGCCGTTCAGTGCCTTTGCCACTGGCGAGTGGGTCTATGGCTCACCGAAGCTGTCGCGCTATAACGGTGTGCCGGCGATGGAAATACAGGGTGAACCTGGTCCTGGCTACAGTACCGGTGATGCGATGGCTGAAATCGAGCGGCTTGGTCAGCAGTTGCCCAAGGGGATCGGCCTGTCCTGGACCGGCCTGTCGTTCGAGGAGCGGTTGTCCGGTGATCAGGCGCCGGCGCTGTATGCACTGTCGCTGATTGTCGTGTTCCTCTGTCTGGCCGCGCTCTACGAGAGCTGGTCGATTCCGCTGGCAGTCATGCTGGTCGTTCCACTTGGTGTTATTGGTGCCTTGCTGGCAACACTAGGCCGTGGCCTTTCGAACGACGTGTTCTTCCAGGTCGGCCTGTTGACGACTATCGGTTTGACGGCCAAGAACGCGATTCTGATTGTCGAATTTGCCAAGGATCTGCATGAGCAGGGCATGAGTATCGGCGAAGCAGCGGTTGAAGCCTGCCGTCTGCGCCTGCGCCCGATCATCATGACCTCGCTGGCCTTTACCTTGGGGGTTGTGCCGCTGGCGCTGGCCTCCGGTGCTGGTGCCGGTAGCTCGCATGCGATCGGTACCGGTGTGATTGGCGGCATGATCACCGCTACTGTGCTGGCGATTTTCTGGGTGCCACTGTTTTATGTCCTGGTGACTCAGTGGTTCACCGAACGCAAGGGCAAGACTGACACAGCGGAGGATGCACAGTGAAACGCGGCGTATTGAGCCTTGCGGTCCTGGCTGCTCTGAGCGGCTGTTCATTGATACCGGAATATGAGCGTCCGGCACCTCCGGTGCCGCTCAACTGGAGTGAAGGTGTCGAGCAGGGGATGGAGCAGACCCCGCTCGTTGGCTGGCGCGGGTTCTTCAAGGACCCGCAGCTGCAGCATCTGATAGGTCTGGCACTGGAGAACAACCGCGACCTGAGGGTTGCGGCCTTGAACGTGCAAGCCAATCGCGCGCTGTACGACATTCAGGGTGCCGAGCGCTATCCGCAGCTTGATGCCAACGGCAGCGGCACGCGTACCCGAATGCCGCAGGATCTGTCCGGAGGCGAGCAGCGATCAATCAATTCCCAGTACTCGGCAACCCTGGGGCTATCCTGGGAGCTGGACTTGTTCGGACGCATCGGCAGTCTGCGTGAGCAGGCGCTGCAGACCTTCCTGGCCAGTGACGAGGCCCGCCGTGGCGTGCAGATCAGTCTGGTCGCCGAGGTTGCCAGTACCTACCTGACGCTGCAGGCCGATCAGGCGCTGCTGGATGTTGCCGCAGAGACTTTGAAGACCTACGAAGACAGCTACGCGTTGACCAAGCGCAGCAACGAGGTTGGCGTGGCGTCGAGTCTGGAACTGGCTCAGACCAGGACGGCGGTCGAGTCGGCCCGGGCGGTGCTGGCCCGCTATCAGCGTCAGGTCGCGCAGGATCGTAATGCCCTGACCGTGCTGGTTGGGCAGCCGTGGTCAGTAACAGCAGGCAATCCGCTGCTGCTGGACGAGCCGGTGCTTGCTCAGTTGCCGGTGGGGCTGTCCTCCGAGGTGCTATACAACCGTCCTGATGTGCTGCAGGCCGAGTACCAGTTACTGGCGGTCAATGCCAGTATCGGTGCTGCCAAGGCGGCATTCTTCCCCCGTATCAGCCTGACTGGCGCCGCCGGCACAGCCAGTAATGAGCTGTCGGGTCTGTTTGGAAGCGGGTCCGAGTACTGGACATTCTCGCCGAGCATCAGCGTGCCGATTTTTCGCGCGGGCGCCCTGAAAGCCAGTCTGGATTATGCGGAAATCAGCCGTAATCAGCAGGTTGCCCGCTATGAAGGCGTCATTCAGAGTGCCTTCCGCGAGGTTGCCGACGGGCTGCAGGCGCGGCAAACCTATGTAGACCAGGTGGCTGCCCGGCGCGCGCTGCTGGAGGCGTCGGAGGAGTATTTCCGCTTGGCGGATCGGCGTTACAACATTGGTGTCGACAGCTATCTCACGTTGCTGGACGCTCAGCGTCAGCTGTTTGAAGCCCGGCAGAGCGTGATTTCTGACCGACTGAGTCAACTGCTCAGCGAGATCAGTCTGTATAAGGCGCTGGGCGGTGGTGACTTTGCCGAGACCCGAGCCACGCAGGCTGCCAATACGGAAGGCTAGGCTTGCAGCGTGTCTGAAGCGCCGTTCAGCCTGGGCTGGACGGCGTTTTTTGTGTCCAAAAACCAAAAAAAAGCCCGCTCAGTGAGCGGGCGAAATCCGTGATTAGCCTGATGAGGAGATAACCGTTTGTCTCGCGACAATCCTGTTATCACAGCCATCTCGCGATGACTTGTTGCTAATGATAAACGTTATCATTTGCCTGTCAAGCCCAAATGAGAATTATTTCTGCGCCTGCTGCTTGTAGTGCGTCAGTTCCTTGTTCATCAGGTCGATGCGTCGGGCCATGCTTTCAATCAGGCTGTGCGCGATGCGTGGATTGCTCTGCATCAGCGCGAGGAACTGTTCCTTAGGGATCATCATGACGGTGGTCGGCACGCTGGCAATCACGGTGGCGGAGCGCTTTTCGCGGGTGAACAGGGCCATGGCACCGAAAATTTCATCTTTCTGTACGTCACCGACCTTGATGCCCTGAACGAAGGCTTCGGCGTGACCCTCGGTGATGATGAATACGTGATCAGCCTCATCCCCCTGGCGAATCAGCTCCGCTCCCGGGGCAAAGTGCTGGAACCCTGTGACCGGCCTGACTTCGGGTTGCTTGGTGTGTGCCAGTGCATCCGACATCAGTGCGGCCTGACCCAGCACATACTGGGTGAACTGCTCCTGACGGCGGCTGTCAGCGTGAATGTGCCTGAACAGGGCTTCGCGGTCGTAGGGAATCAGAGTCAGCGATTCTTCGCTCAGATAGGTGCAGGGCGCCGCATTCAGGCCCTGACGCAAGCCGATGAGGTCACCCTCCTGGATGTAGAACAATGGCTTCCCATCTATCAGTGCGTGCAGCAGACCGCTTTTGAGCAGATAAAGCTGAGCTCCGCTGACGTGATCGTAAAGGTTGTCTATCGCACCCAGTTCAATCGGTTCACCGCAGGGCTCAAGCCCCTCAAGCAGAAGTTCCGGTATGCGTTGAAGCGAGGCAATGAGCTTCTCGGCGTAGGGTGGCTGATCACCTATCAGATACATGGCTGAATTCCTTTTGTTGTTGCCCTGATACGCCGTCGGAATCACGGGGTCGGACGGGGGCGCCGACACTGCAGGATAGCGTTACATTAGCGCAGTCAGGTTGCATTACGTCAACATAAAAGGCTGCCGGTACACGGGCAAGATGATCGCGGTGCCAGTGTGAGCCAGGTCGCTTAATCCTCGCCGGTGTCGCTGCCTGTTCTGCCCTCAAGCTGCTCGAGCAACTGGCGCTTGTATGCCGGATCAAGTTCATTCCAGTGCACGTTTTGCAGGGCGCCGGCGATTGAGAACATCAGTGCCTTGGAAGCATTGAAGCCGCGCGTGCGAACGGCGCGGTAGGCCTCTACCGGCCCCAGCTGGCGGAGCTGGTCAAGGCTGTGGATGCCGGAGGCGTGCAGCCATTGCGCCGAGGTTTTTCCAAGGTTGCGCAGGCCCAGCAGTTCATCGGTATCCATAGGGGCACTCCCGCGTGGATCGTTGCGATTCTGGGGTGCTACGTGAAGACAGCAAAGGCAGAAGGCGAGATGGGCCCGGCACGGTATCCGGGCACAGAGTAATATGCGGCATGGCGTCGGGTTCGGCTTTTGTTATTAGTGATCCCGAACTGCAGTGTAGATCGACCTTGGCTATCCGTACAGCGAGCGACGGCCAGCGCTTAAAGGCGCTGGCGAAGCTGCTCGGCAATGCTGTTCATGGCTTCCTCGCTGCTGGTATCGATCTGCACAGCCAGTTGTGCCTCCTCGTCACTGAGCGGTTGCCGGGTGGTCAGTTGGTGGTGCATGACTTCAATACCTGCGTCGGAGATGTCACCGCCTTGCTGCTGGCGTTGCTCAAGCCAGTGTTCGATTACTTCCTGCGGTGCTTCGCATTGCAGAATCAGGCAGGGCGCGCCCTGATTTTCGATAGCATCGCGGACCAGGTCGCGCTGGTTCTGCTTCAGATGGGTTGCATCAACAATCACGGGGTAGCCGCTGGCGAGTATCTGGGCGGCCAGATTGGCTAGCCGCCGGTATGTTTGTTCGCTGCGTTCCGGGCTGTAAAGGCCGGACTCCAGGCTGGCATTGTCTTCGTCGCCGAACAGGCGTTTGCGCTCGACGTCGGAACGGATGCGAATGGCGCCGAGTTGCTCAACCAGCTTGACGGCCAGGGTGCTTTTGCCGCTACCTGAGACGCCGAAGGTCAGCAGGCCGAAACGCGGCGCCAGTTCGCTGTAGCTTTCGGCCAGCGCGGTATAGCTGTAGTAGCGCTGCATTGTCGCTGCCCGCTGCTCCTCGGTCATGCCGTCGTTGAGGCCGAACAGGGCAACCTTGGCTCGTACCACGGCCCGGTAGGCCTTGTAGTAGTTAAGCACTGCGAGTCCCTGGTAGTCGCCGGTCTGTTCCAGATAGGCGCTGACAAAACGGTTTGACAGGGCGTGCAGGCCGCGGTCTTCAAGATCCATGCTCATGAACGCGACATCGGCCATGACGTCGGTCCAGCGGAAGGGCTCGTTGAACTCGATGCAGTCAAACAGCGTCACTTGCCCGTCGATCAGGGTAACGTTATCCAGGTAAACGTCGCCGTGACATTCGCGGACCATACCGCCGGCCTTGCGTTCGGCGATTTGGGGAATCAGCCGCTGGTAGGTAGTATTCGCCCACTGCTCGAGCGCGTCGAGCTGTCCAAGATCCCGTGCACTGCTGAGGAAGGGGCGGATCTGTTCAAAGTTCTGGGCAACCGGGGCATGAACCTGCTCCGGCGCGCCGAACGGGGTATCGAGTTCGGCGTGTTCGATCTGGCCGTGAAAACGCGCCATAACCTGGGCAAGTTCGTCGATATGGGCGCTGGTCAGACCGCCGTCCCGCTGCAGATTGCTCAGCAGGTCCTGCTGGCGGAACTGCCGGGTCTTGACCATGTACTCGATGGCAGGACCTTCGCCGCCCAGGGTTGGTGCGTCTTCGCTGCCGGTGACGGCAATGACGTCAAGGTACAGGTCGGGCGCGATACGGCGGTTCAGACGAACCTCTTCACGGCAGAAATGCTCGCGTTGCGCCAGTGTGGAAAAGTCGAGAAAACCGAAGTTCACGGGCTTCTTGACCTTGTAGACGTAGTCGCCGGTCAGCAGTACCCAGGAAATGTGGGTCTCGATCAGAGTAAAACCGCTCACCGGGTGGTCATACAGGTCAGGGTTCTGCAGCGCAGTTAACAGGGTCTGGCTCACGACGTTTCCTTGTTTGGTCGGCAATGCGAACATTATGCGGGTTGGCTGGTCCGAGGCCAACCATAGTCAATTACCGGCGGCAGCGGCTGCGGGTTCAACGGATGCGGAGCAAGACAGACAACGATGGCTAAAAAACGCAGGTCTCGAGGCAAGGTCAAGTCCACTGGCGGGCGCCGGTTATGGGGTTGGCTGCTCAAGTTGGGACTGGTCGGCATGGTGCTGCTGGGCGCGCTCGCGGTCTATCTGGACGCGGTTGTGCAGGAGAAGTTTTCGGGCAAGCGCTGGGCCGTGCCGGCCAAGGTATTCGCGCGGCCGCTGGAACTGTACGCGGGGCGTGCCCTCACCCGTGATGACTTCCTCACCGAACTGCGTGCGCTGGGCTACCGGCAGACCAATGCGGCCAACGGGCCGGGGCAGATGGCGGTGGGCAGCAGTCGTATCGATGTCTACACCCGCGGCTTTCAGTTTTTCGAGGGCACCGAGCCAGCGCAGAAGGTCAGCGTCCACTTCAACGGTTCAACTATCAGCAGCATTGGCGGCAATCGTGACCTGGTGATGGCGCGGCTTGAGCCCATGATGATCGGCGGTATCTACCCGGCACACAACGAGGATCGCATCCTGATTCGGCTGGATCAGGCGCCACCTTATCTGGTTGATTCGCTGGTTGCTGTGGAAGACCGCGATTTTTTCAATCACTTCGGCGTATCGCCCAAGGGGATTGCCCGTGCGATGTTCGTCAACCTGACCTCTGGCAGCTTGCAGCAGGGCGGCAGCACGCTGACCCAGCAACTGGTAAAAAACTTCTTCCTCTCGGCCGACCGCAATATCGTGCGCAAAGGGCTTGAAGCCATGATGGCGGTGCTGCTGGAGTTGCACTACAGCAAGGAAGACATTCTCGAGGCGTACCTCAACGAAGTGTTCCTGGGCCAGGATGGCAATCGTGCCGTACACGGTTTTGGCCTGGCCAGTCAGTACTACTTCGCCCAACCGTTGCAGGAACTGCAGCTGCACCAGGTCGCGCTGCTGGTGGGTATGGTCAAGGGGGCGTCCTACTACAATCCGCGTCGCAACCCGGAGCGGGCGATGACCCGGCGCAATCTGGTTCTGGATCTGATGGCTGAGCAGGGCATGATCAGCCAGCAGCAGGCCAGTGATGCCAAAGGTAAGCCGCTGGATGTGACGGTTGGCGGCAGTATGGCCAACACCAGTCATCCGGCGTTTATGGATCTGGTCAAACGTCAGTTGCGTGCCGACTATCGCGATGAGGATTTGACCAGCGAGGGGCTGCGTATTTTCACCAGCTTTGATCCGTTGCTGCAGAAGAAGGCTGAAGATGCCGTGCAATCGACGCTCAAGCGCTTTGGTCAGACACCGGACAGACCGCCGCTGGAAGCGGCAATGGTGGTGACTGGCGCGCAGACCGGCGAGGTGCTTGCGCTGGTAGGCGGCAGCAATCCGCGTTTCTCCGGTTTCAACCGGGCGCTTGATGCTTCGCGGCCAATCGGCTCGTTGATCAAGCCCGCGATCTATCTGACTGCCCTGGAAAAGCCGGAGCGCTATTCGCTGATTACTCCGATTGACGATGAGCCGATTACCCTTGAGGCCGAGCCCGGCAAGACCTGGTCTCCGCAGAACTATGATCGGCAGAGCCACGGGCAGGTGCCGCTCTATATGGCCCTGGCCAAGTCCTACAATCAGGCCGCGGTGCGTGTTGGCGTGGATGTTGGCGTGGACAATGTGCTCAATACTGTCCGGCGGCTTGGTGTTGACCACGACTGGCCGGCCTATCCGGCGATGCTGCTGGGGTCTGGCGCAATGACCCCCATGCAGGTAGCCGATATGTTTCAGACCATCGCCAATGGCGGATTCAATACGCCGCTGCGTGCAATTCGCAACGTACTGACTGCCGAGGGCGAGCCGCTCAAGCGTTATCCGTTCGAGGTGCGCCAGCGCTTTGATTCGGCGACGATCTACCTGACTCAGGAAGCCATGAGTCATGTCATGAGTGAAGGCACCGGTCGTTCGGCCTACAGCCATGTGCCGGCGAACGTGCGACTGGCGGGCAAAACCGGCACAACAAATGACCTGCGCGACAGCTGGTTTGCCGGCTTCTCTGACGATCTGGTCGCCGTGTCGTGGATCGGTCGTGATGACAACAGTCAGACGCGACTGACCGGTGCGACTGGCGCGCTTCAGGTTTGGAACGCGTTTATGGGGCAGGCGCATCCGCAGAGCCTGTCGGCAGTGCCGCCGGGTGGTGTGGTTTCGGCCTGGGTTGACCCCGCGACCGGGCTTGGCAGCGATCCGTCCTGCGAGGGCAGCGTCGAGTTTCCGTTCCGCGCCGGTTACGAGCCACTGCCTGGCCCGGGATGCCGGCCGGTGATCGATACCGAGGTCCTTCGAGACGGTGCCAATCGTGTGCTGGATACCATTCGCGACTGGCTGCGTTGAGCTGCTCTCAGTATGCTGTTGCGAATCCCGGTTCAGATGATTCAGCAGAGGAACAGACGTGAAGATGATTAAACAGGCTGCACTGACTGCAGCCGTCCTGGCGGTGCTGTCCGGTTGTACCGTTTCGGGCGGGGCGATCCCGGTAGTGGATTCGGGGCGCCCGGTATCCAATGAGGATATGCGCACCGGTGCGGGCAGGGTCGTCGGCAGTTCTCCGCAAACCTCTGCGCCGCAGGATAGTGGCGTGGTCGTGATGGTTCCGGATGGTGCTGGCGGCTCCAGTGCCGTGCAGTCCTACCCGCTGGACAGTCAGCCGGTGTTTTCGACCGATGTCGGCGGCGCCGCTGCAGGCACAGCCGGTAGCAGCACTGGCAGCAGTACCGGCGGCAGCTCCGTGCTGCAACCCGATGAGCAGCTTTCCGGCCCGGTGCTGGCGTTGCTGACGACTGCGCGGCAACAGGAAGGCAGCGGTGATCTCAATGGTGCCAATGCCAGTCTGGAGCGAGCCATGCGCATCGCTCCGCGCGAACCTCAGGTGCTGTATCGGCTGGCGCAGGTGCGGTTGCGTCAAGGGGATGCCGCCCAGGCAGAACAACTGGCACAGCGCGGTCTGACCTACGCGTCCGGCCGTCCAGCCCTGCAGGCCGGGCTTTGGGAGCTGGTCGCGCAGGCGCGTGATGCGCAAGGCAATAGCGCTGGTGCCGAACAGGCGCGTCAGCGGGCTCGCGTTTCGCTTTGAGTGCGGCTACCGGACAGGCCTTGCTCAATGCGCTTGGCGAACTTGAGCAAGTCCTTCGCGAGCTGGGGCTCTGGTCGCAGACAGCTCCGGAAGACTGGCGCCTGGAGAGTCAGGAACCATTCTGTGTTGATACTCTTGCCTTCGAGCATTGGCTGCAGTGGGTGCTCATACCGCAGATAACGATGCTCATTGAGCAGGGGCGGCCACTGCCCGGTGAGTGTCGGCTGCATCCGATGGGTGAGCAGGTTTTTGCTCACCTCGGTCGTCGACGCGAAAGTCTGCTGGCTGCTCTGATCAGTATCGATCACCTTGCTGCCCGCTGGGCTGAGGCTGTCCGTCAGTCCTGACAGTACTTCTGCAAGTCTGAGCGAGTTTCGGCGATCATGGCCTGTCGCTCATCTTCACCTATGCGCTCAACCGTGCCGTCCGGCAAGGTGCGACTCAGTCGCGGGTTGTTCTCCATCGTGGTAAGGCGATTGCGCTGTGATGCACAGTACGCTTCAAGCTCCGCTTTGGCAGCGGCCTCATCGACTGCCGGGGATACATCGTTTGTCGCTGGCTCCGGGCTGTCACTGGTCACAGGTGGGTTCGGCTGCGCCGGCGCACCCAGCTCCGGCACGGGTGCAACGTTCATGCGCTGATATTGACTGTCTGGCGGAGGTTGCTGGCTGAACTGTGTCACGCCATTTTCATCGACCCATTTGTACAGCTGGGTCGCCATTGCGCTGCTGCAGCCCAGGGCCAGTAGGAAGGTGATCATCAACTTGCGCATGGTTCTAGCATCCTTGTATTGCCGCGAAATAAGCGTTGCCCGCTACCGAGTGCGGATCCTCTTGACAAGGTATATCCCTTGGTAGGGGTTTTCTGCAACTTGGCTTGACTTGTACGTCTTGAGTGTAAACAATTCGTGGTTCTCATGAGTCAGCTGTTTTCGGAGCACACCCCGCGTTCGTGACGGCTGATTTTGTTGCTCATTCCGGGAGGCGAAACCCGTCGCCACCTGGCCTGGCACCCGCACGCGCTACCTCGCGCTGGGTGAGGTGATTCCGAAACAGCAGGAATGCGCCTCCAAGCACGTAGTCAAAGCTGATGCAGTACAACCACCGTTGTTCTGCGCTGCCGAGCAGTAAACAGGTATCCTGCTGCCCGCCATGTTGGTGGTCGGCATGCTAGAGGTGATTCAAAAGTGGAGCTTTTATCCGGCGCTGAGATGGTCGTCCGCTCATTGCGTGACGAGGGTGTTAAATACATCTACGGGTACCCGGGCGGTGCCCTTCTGCATATCTACGATGCCATTTTTCGGCAGGATGACGTAGAGCATATTCTGGTTCGCCACGAACAGGCCGCAGCCCATATGGCTGATGGTTACGCGCGCGCCACCGGCAAGCCCGGTGTGGTGTTGGTGACCTCCGGTCCGGGCGCGACCAATACCATTACCGGTATTGCGACTGCCTACATGGATTCCATTCCGATGGTCGTCATCTCCGGTCAGGTTGCGAGCAACATGGTGGGCTCCGATGCCTTCCAGGAAACCGACATGGTCGGCGTCTCCCGCCCGATCGTGAAGCACAGCTTCATGGTCAAGGATCCGCGCGAGATTCCCGAGGTCATCAAGAAGGCCTTCTATCTGGCTCAGAGTGGTCGTCCTGGCCCTGTTGTCATCGACATTCCCAAGGACATGACCAATCCGGCCGACAAGTTCGAGTACAGCTACCCGAAGAAGGTCAAGCTGCGCTCCTATAATCCGGCTACCCGCGGTCATTCCGGCCAGATTCGCAAAGCCGTCGAGATGATGCTGGCGGCCAAGCGTCCGGTCATCTACTCCGGTGGCGGGGTCATTCTGGGTGGAGCATCAACTCCTCTGACCGAGCTGGCCAAGGCGCTGAATGTGCCGGTTACCAACACGCTGATGGGCTTGGGCGCATTCCCTGGCACCGATCAGCAGTTTGTCGGCATGCTGGGTATGCATGGCAGCTACACCGCCAACCTGACAATGCATCACGCGGATGTAATCCTGGCGGTCGGCGCACGATTTGATGACCGCGTCATCAACGGTGAGGACTCTTCCAAGTTCTGCCCGAACGCCAAGATTATTCATATCGATATTGATCCGGCGTCTATCTCCAAGATGGTCAAGGCCGATATTCCGATCGTCGGTCCGGTCGAGAGCGTGCTGACCGAGATGGTTGCGATCCTCAAGGAGATCGGTGAAACACCCGATCCTGATGCGCAGGCAACCTGGTGGAAGCAGATCGACGAGTGGCGCGGCGATGGCGCGCTGTTTCCCTATGACAAGGGTGACGGCAGCATCATCAAGCCCCAGGCCGTGATCGAGGCGTTGTGGGAAGTCACTGGAGGCGATGCCTTCATCACTTCTGACGTTGGCCAGCACCAGATGTTCGCGGCGCAGTACTACCGCTTTGACAAGCCCAATCGCTGGATCAACTCCGGCGGCCTGGGGACCATGGGCTTCGGCTTTCCGGCAGCCATGGGCGTGCAGCTGAATTTTCCGGAGGCCACCGTCGCCTGTGTTACCGGCGAAGGCAGTATCCAGATGAACATTCAGGAGCTCTCGACCTGCCTGCAGTACGACATGCCGGTCAAGATCGTCAATCTGAACAACGGTGCGCTCGGCATGGTCCGCCAATGGCAGGACATGCAGTACAACAGTCGCTATTCGCACTCCTACATGGATTCGCTGCCGGACTTCGTCAAGCTGGCCGAGGCCTATGGTCACGTGGGTATTCGCATCACTGATCCGAAGGAGCTCAAGAGCAAGATGGCTGAAGCGTTTGCCATGAAGGATCGACTGGTCTTCCTGGACATTGCGGTTGATACCAGTGAGCACGTCTACCCGATGCAGATTCGTGGTGGCGCGATGCGTGATATGTGGCTGAGCAAAACGGAGCGCACCTGACATGAGACACATCATTTCCGTTCTTCTGGAAAACGAGCCAGGCGCGCTCTCTCGGGTGGTTGGTCTGTTTTCGCAGCGCAACTACAACATCGAGACGCTGACGGTTGCGCCGACTGAAGATCCGACCTTGTCGCGCCTGACGCTGACAACCGTCGGTCAGGATGAGGTGATCGAGCAGATCACCAAGAACCTCAACAAGCTGATCGAAGTGGTGAAGCTGGTCAACTTGTCCGAAGGTGCCCACATTGAGCGCGAGTTGATGCTGGTCAAGATCAAGGCTACCGGCGCTCAGCGTGCCGAGGTCAAGCGGACGACTGATATCTTCCGCGGTCAGATCGTGGATGTGTCACCGAGTGTCTATACCGTGCAGCTGACTGGAACCAGCGACAAGCTGAACAGCTTTGTCGAGGCCATCGGTCCGACGTCGGTACTGGAAGTTGTGCGCACTGGGGTATCGGGTATCGCCCGCGGTGAAAAGGTTTTGAGTATCTAAACTAATGGGTTGCGGGCCAGATGGCCCGCTCAGTAAGCAGGGGAATTTCATGCAAGTCTATTACGATAAAGATTGTGATCTGAGCATCATCCAGGGCAAGAAAGTTGCCATCATCGGCTACGGTTCGCAGGGCCACGCGCACGCCTGCAACCTGAAAGACTCCGGCGTCGATGTAACTGTTGGCCTGCGTCCTGGTTCCAGCTCCATCGCCAAGGCTGAGGCCCATGGCCTGAAGGTCAGCGATGTGCCGGCCGCTGTTGCAGCAGCTGACGTTGTCATGATCCTGACCCCGGACGAATTCCAGTCTCAGCTGTACAAGGCCGAGATTGAGCCCAACCTGAAGCAGGGCGCTACCCTGGCCTTCGCTCACGGCTTTGCTATCCACTACAACCAGATCGTTCCGCGTGCTGACCTTGACGTCATCATGATCGCACCGAAAGCGCCGGGCCATACTGTGCGCTCGGAGTTCGTCAAGGGCGGCGGTATTCCTGACCTGATCGCGATCTTCCAGGACGCGTCCGGCAATGCCAAGAACGTTGCGCTGTCCTACGCCAGCGGTGTGGGCGGCGGTCGTACCGGCATCATCGAAACTACGTTCAAGGATGAGACCGAAACCGACTTGTTCGGTGAGCAGGCTGTTCTGTGTGGCGGTGCTGTCGAGCTGGTCAAGGCCGGTTTCGAAACGCTCGTTGAGGCAGGCTACGCGCCGGAAATGGCCTACTTCGAATGTCTGCACGAACTGAAGCTGATCGTCGACCTGATGTACGAAGGCGGTATCGCCAACATGAACTACTCCATCTCCAACAACGCGGAGTATGGTGAGTACGTGACTGGCCCGGAAGTCATCAACGATGAGTCCCGTGCAGCCATGCGCAATGCCCTGAAGCGTATTCAGGACGGTGAGTACGCCAAGATGTTCATCGCTGAAGGTGCTCACAACTATCCGTCGATGACTGCTGCCCGTCGTAACAACGCGGCGCACCCGATCGAGCAGGTGGGTGAGAAGCTCCGCGCAATGATGCCGTGGATTGCTTCGAACAAGATCGTCGACAAGTCCAAGAACTAAGTCGAGCGATAATGAAAAACGCGGCTTTCAAGCCGCGTTTTTTTATGTCCGAACGCGGAGCTGAACTGGTTATTTGTTTGTCAAATTGCCACACTGTTCAGCCCGGCAATGTTGCAAGGTAACTCTATGACAGAACATCAAATCAAAGACCATGACACCGAGGTAGAAGGTGCACACGCGCTGCTGCCGATTGATGAGCACGTCGAAGAGGTGTCAGGGCCAGACGGTCGTAAGATTCGTCACAAAGGAATTTATCTGCTGCCCAATCTGTTTACCACGGCGGCGCTGTTTTCCGGCTTTTACGCCATTGTCAGTGCAATGGACGGCAACTTCACCCATGCGGCGGTCGCCATTTTCATTGCCATGGTGCTTGATGGCCTGGACGGCCGCGTTGCGCGTCTGACCAACACCCAGAGTGCCTTTGGTGCCGAGTACGACTCGTTGTCGGATATGGTCGCTTTCGGCATCGCCCCAGCTGTTGTTGTGTTCAGTTGGGCGTTGACTGATTTGGGTAAGGTGGGGTGGGTGTTTGCGTTCATCTACGTAGCGGGTGCTGCACTGCGTCTGGCTCGCTTCAACACGCATATTGGTGATGACGATAAGCGTTACTTCACCGGGTTGCCGAGCCCATCGGGGGCGGGGCTCGTCGCCGGCATGGTCTGGTCACTGAGTGACTTCGGTGTTGACGGCAATGATATTGCTCTGTTGGTTGGCATACTCACTGCGCTAGGCGGCTTGCTGATGGTCAGTAACTTCCGCTACTACAGCTTCAAGG
>NZ_JBSXON010000059.1:0-5000 GCF_056859475.1 Halopseudomonas sp. L-58 | reverse complement strand
GGTCCGTTATCCGGATCGAGGACAGTGTATGGTGGGTAGTTTGACTGGGGCGGTCTCCTCCCAAAGAGTAACGGAGGAGTACGAAGGTGCGCTCAGCACGGTCGGAAATCGTGCGTAGAGTATAAAGGCAAAAGCGCGCTTGACTGCGAGACCAACACGTCGAGCAGGTACGAAAGTAGGTCTTAGTGATCCGGTGGTTCTGTATGGAAGGGCCATCGCTCAACGGATAAAAGGTACTCCGGGGATAACAGGCTGATACCGCCCAAGAGTTCATATCGACGGCGGTGTTTGGCACCTCGATGTCGGCTCATCACATCCTGGGGCTGAAGCCGGTCCCAAGGGTATGGCTGTTCGCCATTTAAAGTGGTACGCGAGCTGGGTTTAGAACGTCGTGAGACAGTTCGGTCCCTATCTGCCGTGGACGTTTGAGATTTGAGAGGGGCTGACCTTAGTACGAGAGGACCGGGTTGGACGAACCCCTGGTGTTCCGGTTGTGTCGCCAGACGCATTGCCGGGTAGCTACGTTCGGAAAAGATAACCGCTGAAAGCATCTAAGCGGGAAACTTGCCTCAAGATGAGATCTCACCGGGAGCTTGACTCCCCTAAAGGGCCGTCGAAGACTACGACGTTGATAGGTTGGGTGTGTAAGCGCTGTGAGGCGTTGAGCTAACCAATACTAATTGCCCGTGTGGCTTGACCATATAACACCCAAGCAATCTGGTGTTATCGAGCCAAACAGAAACAAACAACTTCGCGAACTTGCGAGATTGCAAATACCTTAGCTTCTGTCACACATCCAAGCTTTTTAAGCTGCACGCCCAGCGGGCAGCAACAAATTGCTTGACGACTATAGAGCATTGGAACCACCTGATCCCATCCCGAACTCAGAAGTGAAACGATGCATCGCCGATGGTAGTGTGGGGCTTCCCCATGTGAGAGTAGGTCATCGTCAAGCACCTATACCGAACACCCCGATCAGTCATGGTCGGGGTGTTCTTCTTTGCGCGCACGGAAAACTCGCCTGGGTCAGCGCTGCTGCGGGCGGCAGAGTCAGGTCGATATTCTGCATACATACGTACCTGAATTGGGACTATATCATCGCGTCTTCTGAATATAGTTCCATCAGTAGCAAGTAAGGGGGATGGCTTTCTGAGATCAATAACCCTTATGATCTGGGATCTCTTGGCAGGAATGCCGAGAGCAAGGACCGCTGCCAAGAAGGTGGCATGTTGTCATATGGAGACTTAATAAGATGTTCAAAAAAACGGTTCTTCGACGCTTGGTGTGGAATTCATCCTTGGCCTTGGGTCACCATAAGCCCTCCACAATAACAGGAGGTGAGGTATGGACGACAACCAGATTCTGACCCTGGGGCTTGGTCTGCAAGCGCCTTGGAAGCTTGCCAATCAGCAACTGGATATCTCCGTATCACCTCACCGCCTGGACCTGTATGTCGATGCTGAGCGAGGCGCCCTCTATCCGTGCCCTGAGTGCGGTACAGCCTGCCCAGCACACGATTTCGCCGATAAGACCTGGCGACACCTTAACTTCTTTCAGCACCACTGCTACCTCCATGCCCGGGTGCCTCGCACTCAATGTCCAGAGCATGGTGTCAAACGCGTCAAAGTACCGTGGGCGAGATCTGGCAGCGATTTCACGCTGCTGTTCGAACAGGCGGCCATGACGCTGGTCAAGGAGATGCCGGTACTGGCGGTATCGCGATATCTGGACATCACCGACAAACGTCTGTGGCGTATCGTGCATCACTATGTTGGCCGGATGCTGGGCCAGTTGGATCTGTCCAGAGTCAAAGCCGTTGGCCTGGATGAAACAGCCTCTCGGCGGGGGCAGCGCTATGTCACCGTCTTCCTCGATATGCAGCGCAAGGAGGAGCCCGTGATCTTCGCGACTCCAGGCCGCGGTAAAGCCGTTATCAAAGCATTCAGCGCCTTTCTGGCTGAACAGGGAGGTCACCCTGATAACGTGATCGAAGTTGTCTGTGATATGTCACAGGCGTTCCTCAACGGTGTTGCCGAGAACCTCCCGCAGGCCCATGTCACGATCGACTGGTTTCATATCGTACAGACCTTCACCAAGGCTCTGAATGAGGTTCGCAAGAACGAACGACGCGAGAAGGCTCATCCCAAAGCACTGCGTTGGGCGGTGCTAAAGAATCTCGACAGTGGCAAGCTGACAGGCAGTCAATTAGCCGCGCTCCAAGAGCTGGTGGCCGATCAAAGCGCCACTGCAGACGCCTGGGTCATCAAGGAAAGACTGCGCTGGATCCGTCAAGCTTCGACGCCGCGCGCAGCCCAGTGGCGCATTACGCATTATCTCAATGTGATGTCCCAGGCCCTTGTTGATCAGCCGCTGCTCGCGCCTATGGAGAAAGCGCTGGCGACTTTGAGACGGCATGCGCACCAGGTAGTCAGGCGTTGGACCTCAGGGCTGACCAATGCGCGGCTGGAGGGCATGAACGGTTTATTCCAGGCAGCCCGATCACGTGCCCGCGGATACAGAAATGAGGCCAACTTCATTGCCATGATTTACTTGATTGGCAGCCCGGTGGGTCGCTTGCTCGATCAGGCTAAATCCACATGAAACGTCGAAGAACCAAAAAAACACTGTTTGCTGTAACTGTCGTTGCACTTTGCTCGGCCTCAGCCCTTTCTCAAGCGCAGGAGGCTCAGCCCTACCTGTTTGCTAGCCTCGGGCAATCTGATGCTGATCTCAGCACTGGTGATGTTGTTCCGTCAGGGCTAGGCCTTAACTCCTCTATGGACAACAAGGACACAGCCTGGAAAATTGGTGCAGGTCTGAAGCTAAACCAATACTTCGCATTTGAAGCCGAGTACGTTGACTTGGGGGAGGTTTCGTTTCGCGCGACTGACGGGAACAACAATCTGGGCTTTAATGCTGGCACTGAAGGATATGGTTTGAATGGCGTATTAACCATGCCGCTGGATAGCTTTAGCCTGTTTGCGAAATTGGGTTACCACCGCCTTGAAACAGACTTCGATCTGTCTGTGAATGGTTTTGATGTAATCAGCGACTCACAAACTGAATGGGTCACCTCGTTTGGCGTTGGCGGTGGTTACAACCTTGGCGAGCATGTGACGCTGGTAGCTGAGTTTGAGCGTTACCGCGATGTGGGCGACGAATATGATGTGGACCTGTTGTCTGCAGGCATCCGCTACAACTTCTGACCTTGGGTCACGCCTTAGGATATTGCAGGGGATGCATCGGCTCCCCTGTTTCCCCCTAATCTTCAGTCAGTAGTGTCTTTAGCACATCGAGAATACTTCTCGTATCTAGCGGATTGCGCCCAGGCGCTCCGGCGCAATGCCCCCAGTCAGATTCAAGTGGCCGAAAAAATGCGTTTGGTATTTGCTGTGCTTCGCTCAAGGCGTCCTCGCTGGTGAAGTAGAGATCAGTGCTGCCTGGCATTATCAGGCACCTGGCTTTAATCCCCTTCAGGGCGGCGCTGAAATCGTTGTTCCATACAGGGTTGGCGCTGATGTCGCCCTGTTGCCAGGTGTGCAACACGGCAAGCAGATCGTTGGCGTCCTGCTCGACGTGGTCCTCTTCCCAGTACCGTAGCAGCGACTCTATCGAGTCGAAGCCCAGTTCTTTGTATCGTTCTTGACGAAAGAACGCCTGGCTGTAGGCCCACCCGGCGTAAACTCGACCAAAGGCCTTCAGGCCGGCTTTGGGCGGGGATTGGTAGCGCCCTCCATCCCAGTCTTTGTCACACGTCAGTGCTGCCTTGACTCCTTCCAGAAACACCTGGTTGTGTGGCCAGCAACGAGCTGTCGCACAGATACTGGCTACGCGCTTTACCTGGTCCGGATACAGACAGCCCCACTGCAGGGCCTGCATGCCGCCCATTGACCAGCCGGCTACCAGTGCAACTTCAGCGCCTGCAAAGTGCTCCTCAACCAGTCTGTGCTGCAGAGCGACGTTGTCGTACAAGCTAACCATCGGAAAATCCGCGCCGCGTTGACTGTGATGCGCGTTGGACGGCGAGCTGGATTGGCCGTTGCCAAGCAAGTTCGGGATTAGGATGCAGTAACGTTCCGTATCCAGTGGTCCGTCTGCACCAATCAGGGGCAGATTCCCTTCGTGTGTTCCGCCGTAGTACGTCGGCAGGATGATCAGGTTGTCGCACGCTGCGTTGAGCTGACCGACCTGCAGGTAGGTCAGATGTGCATTGCGCAGTATGGCGCCGCTCTGAAGAGGCCAGTCTCCGGCGCTGAATTGCTTCTTAACTGCTTGATATGTCGACATATAGCAATCTCTTGGTTGGTGCCATCGAGGTGATGTTTGGGAGTTGATTGAATCTGCTTATGGATTAAATATGCATGCTGGCATGTATGTTGAATGAAAGATTCGTACCAAGCGCCGCAGCGGTTGCGGACAGAATCAGCGGAGTATCAACATGAGTCAGCATGTGAGCAGTGAACAATTGAAAGAGTCCCTTGCAGAGAAGGGCGTGAAGTACGCTCTGGGTGGCTACGTCGATCTGCACGGGGTGATCAAGGGCAAGTTTGTTCCGCTCAATCATCTGGGGCGGATGATGAAAGGGTCGGAGCTCTACACTGGCGCTGCGCTGGACGGTGTTCCCCAGGACATCAGTGACAATGAAGTCGCGACCATGCCCGATCCCGCGACTGCCACCATCTGTCCGTGGAATCGCGAACTGGCCTGGTTCGCCAGTGACCTGTATCTGGACGGCGCACCATTCGAAGCCTGCTCACGTAATATTCTTAAACGCCAGGTAGCCAAGGCCGCTGATATGGGGCTGACCTTTAACCTGGGTATCGAGACCGAGTTCTTCCTGTTTCGTGACTCAGAGGATGGTGCATATTCCGGCCCATCGTGACCGCCCATTCCGTTTGAACGTGACCGCCTGTTCCGGACTAACGTGACCGCTCATTCCGTTTTATCGTGACCGATTTTGGGTGATATCCCGGAATCACCGGTCACGATGCCGGAATCGT
>NZ_JBSXON010000058.1:0-2047 GCF_056859475.1 Halopseudomonas sp. L-58 | reverse complement strand
CACCGTTGTAACGGACAGTGGGCAGCGCTGGAATGTGTCACCACATCTGCTCTCGGCGATAAAAGATGCGGGCAGTCGCCTGTTATCGACGGGAGATTAGAAAACGACTGAGCGCAAGAGCGGGGTTTGTTGAGCGCTTACCAACATTCCACCCTGTCCAGCTGCTCAGGCAGCGCAGTGCCATTACCCTAGATTAGCTTTTTCAGAGGTGCAGGCGCTCCTGCCGTCATCTATGTACAAATCTTCCGATATGCCGCGCCGAGGCTCGGTGCAGCGCCCTGACCAAGCAGCTAAAAGGGCCGCAACGTCCAATAACAGCCATATAGACCGAAGTGTAGCCACCGCCAGACCGCTGGGGATCGACTTACGGCAGTGAAAACGGAAGAAACGTACATAGATGAGCTGACGCCTTCCGCCACGCAACCGTCATCATGGAACGCAGGGAGGAGCTTGGAGGTGTATCCACATTCTGATTCTGATGCCAACAGCGTCGGTCTGGCACATCGCCCCAACTGTCATAGCGCACATCGGACATTTTTGCTACAAGCTTCATCTCCACGCGAAACCGTCCTTCGCGATCGCGTCTAGGAGTGAGAACTCCGTTTCAGGCAAGAAGTCGCCCCAGATCTTTTCAGATATCAGGCTGCAGGCCTCGTCGTTTCTGAGCTGCAAGGCAAGCGGTAGTGGCTGCGACACGCGAAAAACAGGGCCTAACGTGGCCGTGCCCATCCTAGACCGCGTAATCCACCATTCACACATGTTCATGCTGGGGGGAAGCTACCGACTGAAACAGCAAAACGGCGGTTAGCGGTATGCAAATGGGTCAAAACTAATGGCCATTGACAATGGAGAAAGCATTGCCATCAAATCCAAGCCTGCACTCGACTCTCTGTTCGATGCACTCAAGGGCTAAAGATAGTTGCCCGACTCTAATGAGTCGACGGCCCTAACCTTTCACTGACCAAGGCTTAAGACAGAACCCAGCATGGACGAAGCGAGCAAGATGCACATCATCACTGGAATCGACAACCGAATGCGGTTTTACGCCAAGCTAGATACTGCAATGGGGCTTCTTGCGGCAGCCCCACTGGTGTCTATCTGCATCATGCTGGTTAAAGACTATGATGCAGGCATTGGCATGATCGCCGCCATTTTTGGCAGCCTTCCATTCCTGCTTTTCATTCTTCATTCCCGGTTGCTACCTCTCGAAATCACCGGCTGGAATCGGGCAGGGATCATGATTATGGCGGGCGGCGCCTGGGCCACCCTGATCGGCTGTTCGGCGATCCTCCTGCCCCTCTTTGTTGCCCCAATCACCGCGTCTGTCGGAGCGGCTCTAGTCGCGCGCTATCGCGCTGCCCAAACCTTGACGATGCTTCGCAGACGTGCATCTCTGACCAACCTCGAAGTTCTCTAACGAAAGAGATCGAGTCGCTAAGCCATTCGATCACCACCAACCCCATCGGACCTCGATCACAGAGGCACTAGCTCATATGAAACAGAATCTCAGAAGGCTGATATCGGCGCAGCGACGAAAGGACTGTTTGAGCACATTCATACCTGCGCGCTTCATGAGCGCGACGAGCAGCAAGCGACCATGTCGGCCATGTTGATCTCATCCGCGAGCCTGCCGGCGTCTGCGAGAAGACAGGACTTTACCTCCCAGAACAAGAGCGCTCCGCCGCCTTCAACACCGAGCTAGCAGGCTGCAGAGAACTAACCGACCGCTTGAAGAAGGCGCAGTAGTGGCTGCTGGGACGATTACAGCAGCGTCGACGGACATGCATCGTGTTGACTCCGTCCGCCTAGGCATGCCGCTAGTCGCACTCTACCCCCACCTGTTTCTACACCTGCACATATCGCGCAATGAGACGCCTCAACCACTGCGCCGATAGCTGCGCCACACTAGGGAAGGTCTGAATAAATGCTGCATTTCGCCAATCTAGACATTGGCCGGCAAAAAACGTGAATTTCAGGCAGCACTTCCTCATTATTTGTCTGTTTTTAGCCCATTTCCCGCCATATCGGCGCAAAACAGGCACAATTA
>NZ_JBSXON010000057.1:0-80024 GCF_056859475.1 Halopseudomonas sp. L-58 | reverse complement strand
GTTCAGGTTGGACAGACTTACGTTGCCCCGCTGTCGCGGGAAGCAATGCTCAATGATCGAGAATTGTTCGGGGGTAATTTCCATGCGCGAAGTATCACACATGGAGAGACTTGAAGCTAATTAGCGTTAACAGGCCCTAGTTGCGTGACCTTGCGCATCCAGGCGGCTTGCTTCTGCTGATATTCGCTGTCAATCAGCAAAAACGGGCGGGTTTCATTGATCTGGCTATGTATGGATACCGAGATGGTTGCGTGGGCGATGGTTTTCCAGCGCGGCGCATGGCGGCTGCTGATGGCGGGAAGCAGCTTGAATTCGAATGCTTGCCAGGTCTTCTCGTAGTTGGCGGCGGCCACGCGCACTAAGGTTTCGTAGGCTTTCTGCGCTGGCCTGCCCAGGCGCTGAAAGATCGCGCTGTTGCGGATGGTTTCGTTGCTGAGGACGTCGCTGATTTCCTGTGTGCGCTTGGCGACGGAGGCACTGGTCGTCAGAGATATGCCGTTCTCTTCGACGAACTCCTTGGCCAGTTGCTCGATACCTGAGGCGAGCTCTGCGTCGAAGTTGTAGTTGGCCAGACCAATCAGCGTTTTGGGGGTGGCGTAGTCCTCAATTACCCATTGCTGCGCCTGTTGATCATGGGCGAGGAAGGAGAGCCAGGCGTCGGCGTGGTTGATCAGGCTCAGGCACTGCTCTTCGTCCGTCTGATCGAGGAACAGGCCCAGCGGATCGGGACCAATCCGCTTCAGCCAGGTGATCAGGTCTTGCAGGCAGGGCGTCAGTCTGGCCTGTATACCCTCTAGCTCTTGCTCTTTTTCCAATGCGAAGGTTTGTGATTCCTCAAAGCGCACCTGGTCGCGCAGGGTTTCCCGCGTGCCCCATTGTTCAACCAGACCGTCCAGTTTGGCCGGTGCGTCCTGACCGTATCCGCTGATCAGTTGCTGCTGGTGTTGTTCCAACGTCTTGCCCGCGGCGAATGCGCTGATTCCGTCCGTTGGTCTATTCAATTCCTTCAGGTAGCGCGCCTTGGCAGTGAGATAGTCCTGCGCCTTTTGTTTGAAGGCGTGAAAGGCTTCTGGTGACAGCCCCATCTCTGACTCCAGCGGAGAGAAATCAACACCGGCCAGCAGTTCGATATGTTGAGCTATGGTCAGCTTGTGCAGGTGTTGCTCTTCGAATTGGCTGAGTTCGAGCGCCGGTCCGGCGCTTTGCATGCCGAGGTCATCAAGGATGCCAAGATGATCGTCCAGCGCGATGAACAGGGCGGAGTCCTGGTCGGGTACGCTGGCAAGCACGGTGTTGCTGCCCAGGGCCGGTTTGTATGTGGCGTCTTCACCTGTGGCCTGTGTGGGCAGCGTGGTGCTGTCGAAGCGCTGGCCGGGCACGGCTGCGCCGGTGTCGATATCGGCGACCGTCTCGCCCAAATGCTTCAGCGGGCCGCAGTGCGGTGCCGAGAGCGTTTTGGCGTAGGCGGCCAGATCGAGTCCACGCATCCAGTTTGCCTGATTGGCGGGGGCCTGCATGCGCTCGTGTGTCCAGGCTGTCCATCGCTCGGCTGAGTAGGCGATATACAGCTGGTGTTGGCGTGGGTAGAGCAGATGGCTCAGGCCATTTGAACAGGTCAGTGGCTGGCCCGCAGCGGTGCTGCTGCTGGCGATCTTGCTGAAGCGGGCACCTGTTATCTGGTACTCGTCCAGCGTGCTGGTGGTGCGGTCGATCACATACAGCCAACCGTCGCGCAGTTGCCTCAGGGTATAGCTGCGCCGGTTCAGCTCGGGCAGCGATTGATGGCCCTGCCAGTGTGGCGGAATTGGGTTGGGGCCAGGCTGGTCCGGACTGTCCGCGGCCTCGTCAATCGCGTAACGCACCGGGAAGATGGCAACCTCTCGCTGCTGCAGGGGGCATTGGGCGGTGGCGCTGGCGGGCTTGTCTTCGAAGGTGGCCCAGAGGCTTTCCAGTAATGCGAGTTCCCTATGCAAGACGGTCATGGGTTTCATCATCCCTGATTGGCGCGGTTGCGCGGTCGCGGCAGTAATGCTGCAGTCGTTGGTCGGGTGTCGCCGGCAGCTCCCTCGGCGCCCGGGCTAGCCATCGTCGATACGGCCCCTGTGGATTGCCAGCAAAGTCGCTGCCGTCACGCAGGGCCAGTTCGCACCAGATGGCGATGCTGCGCTCGGTGCTCAGGCCAAAGGCGTCGGCATCCGAGAGTCGGGCGTTGAACCAGTTGTCCCGTGTCTGTTCGGGTAATGCTGATAGCGCGGTTTGGTGGTTTTCCTGCAGCCAGCGGTAAAGACGTTCTTTCAGTTGCTGTTGATAGGCTTGCTGCAGCGCTGACAGCTGCGGGTAGCCGAGCAGGCAAGCGGGCAGGCCGCTTTGCGCTGCCGGGGGCGCGGAGGAGAAATCGTGCCAGTGTTGCGGCTGTTGCGGCAGCAGTACGTTGGGTGGCGCGGCGATACGCCAGCGGGTGATTGGTCCCATAACAGAAGAAAGGGCGTCGGCGTCGTAGCTGTGCAGCCAGAACCAGGCAACCTGTGGGTCGGCATAACGCAGCAGGATTTTTGCGCCGGAAACGTCAGTGACCTGATTGAAACGTCGAAGATGACTGGCGACGACATCTGCAAGCGCCCGGCTTTCAAGCACCGCAGCGCTTGCGCGCAGCTCTGCGCTGGTTTCGATTTCATAAAAAAGTGCAGAAGCCGAATCGGTGCTTACCAGCAGCGGGCCCAGATCGGCTGCGCTGTGCCAGGGGGAGCCGAAGTAAAGCGGCTCGACCTCCAATACCTCATCGCGCACATACAGGCGCGCCAGGGCATTGTGATAACGGGCACCGTCGACCAGGAGGTATCGATGCATCATGTCGCGATACCGGCTGTTTGCGTATTGTGCGCCTGGTTGATGCCATCCAGGTACAGAGCAGACTGTACTGTGGCAGTTAGGGAGAACATCCGTGTTCCTTGCAGTGCGATCCATGCGGCGCCCGAGCGGAAGGTCTCAGGCCGGAATCTAAAGCTTAGGGGGATCGACAGATGATGGCTGCGGGAAGCGCGGAAAAATTGGAGGCAGTGCGCATTTGCTGACAAAAATGCGTTGATTCAGGCGTCACGCCAGAGTCGCCCGGATGCTCTCTGGCGTGGTAGATCGCTGTGCTGAGCGTGTTACAGCGGCTCAAGCAGGGTGATGCGCTCTTCTTCCAGCAGTATGGGAGCAAACTTGCTGATGGCGTCGCGGCGGGCTTCCGACTCTTCCCAGCGCTCCCAGGAGCGGATGTTTTGCCAGGTCACCATGATCACACGCCGGTTGGGATGCTCCAGATCACGGAACGACTCACCCGAGATGAACCCAGGCGACTGGATGGCCGCCGACAGCACGCGCCGCGCGACTTCTTCGTAGGGTACTTCCAGACCTTCTGCGATATCCCTTTCAATCAACACCTTGATCATGCTTTTTCCTTACCCGTTTCGGGGTGTTGCGTCTTGACGACTTTCCCTCCCAGTTTCGGCCGACAGACTGCGTCTGGCAAGCGCTGTGGCATTTCGGGATAATCGGCGTTTTCCGCTGCGGGACCTGCCCATGTCTGATGCCACCGCTACTCTCGATACCCAGGGCCTGATGTGCCCCGAGCCGGTCATGATGCTGCACAACGCGGTGCGCGATATGGCCGCCGGTGAGCTGCTTCAGGTGCTTGCGACCGACCCGTCCACCCAGCGCGATATCCCGCGTTTTTGCAGTTTTCTCGGTCACGAGCTGGTTGAGCAGCACGAGACTGGTGGCATCTTCCATTACCTGATTCGCAAGGCTGGCTGAGTCGCGCCTCAGGGCGTCTGCCAGCCGGCTTGCCCGGGTGCGGACTGGCAGGCGCCGAGCACGTCCTGCCAGGCGCGAGTGTGTTCATCGACGGCCTGCCGGTAGCTATCCCACAACGCCGCTGGATTACCCGCCAAGCGATCCAGCGCCTGCGCTGTGGCGGGTGGAATGTGCGCAACAGCACGTAATTGCTTGATCTGCGCGGCCCAGGGCTCGCCGAGCCGTTGCAGTTGCGCTAGATAGGGTTGGATCTCGCCGGCGTAGAACAAGACAAAGACGTTGAGCAGAATCTTCGACCGCTCTGATGGCTGGTTCATCGGGCACAAATAGGTTGCTGGTTGTGCTCGCAGCATCGCGGTGGCCTGCTGGAGACCGTGTCGGGTTTGCGCCAGCGCGGTAATCAGCTGGCTGCTGCGCTGACTGCGTTGCAGGGCCTGGAACAGCGGATCCAGCCCGCCAACTGGCGGAGGGAGGTGTTCGGGCAGGGCACTGCCAATCGCCGTCAGTTGCTGCAGTGCCGGTAGCGCCTCGTCGGTCAGGGGGGCGCTGGTCACCGGCAGCGGCTCGGTGGCAAAGCGCAGATAATGCTCTGCCTCGCTGCTGGCGTTGATCGCGTTCCAGAATACCGCTGGCAACTGGCTGCGCTTGCGCTCGGCGATGTCGCTGAGCTCGGTCAGCAGCTCCTGCTGCTGCGGGTCGTCTGCAAGGCTTTGCCGGCAACTGTCCAGCGCGCGCAGCAGCTCACCCTCGTAGCCCAGACGGCTGCTCCAGGGCATGACCTTGCCCAGCACACTGTTGCGTTCTGCAATGCGCTGCTGCAGTGGTTTGCATTGATGCACATCGATCAGCAGATCGAGCAGGCTGATGCGTTCGGCGGGGATGTCGTGGAGCCGGTCACGGCGCTCTGCGAGCCGGTACTGACTGAGCTGGTTGGCATCAAACGGGATGAACTCCTGCTTGAGCACGCGCGCGACGCGGCCCAGGTAATTGTCCATTTGCTGCTCGGCATCGGGCGCACGCTGGCAACCGACACAGAGCGCGGTGATGGACAGCAGAACAAGCAATACGGGCGATGAGCGCATGACGCCAGTATGCCCTAGTGTTGAAGCCCGTGCTGGTAAACGGGTTTGCGGGTGACCGCCCGCAGGCGCAGGCCGAGGAACAGGGCGGCGCTGCTAAGGCCCACAATCAGCCCGATCCAGAAGCCGGCCGGGCCTCTGGCCGGACCCAGCCAGTCGGTCAGGCCCAGCACGTAACCGGTCGGCAGGCCAATCAGCCAGTAGGCGATCATGGTCAGCAGCATTGGCAGACGGGTGTCCTGAAAACCTCGCAACGCGCCGGCGCAGGCCACCTGCACCGCATCCGAGAACTGGTATAGCGCAGCGAGCACAAATAGGCTGGAAGCCAGCGCCAGAACCTGCGGGTCCTGGGTATAGATCAGCGGGATCTGGCTGGCCAGGGTGTACATGATGATGGCCGCAATGGCGGCAAACAGCAGTGCCAGTACCAGCCCCACCTGGGTTGCCAGCATGGCATCACGGGCGCCACCGCGGCCCAGGTTATGACCCACGCGCACGGTAATGGCCAGCCCCAGACTGAAGGGCACCATGAATGCCAGCGAGGTGAAGTTCAGGGTCACCTGGTGAGCGGCAACCACGATGGCACCCAGGCTGCCGATCAGCAGGGCAATCACCGCGAACATGCTGGTTTCGGCAAATAGCGCCATGCCGATCGGAAAACCCAGGCCGATCAGCTCGCCCTGGGTACGCGCCTTTGGCCAGTCGAATCGCTCGAACAGACCGCAGGGCTGATAGAACGACGCGCGCTTGAGGTGTACCAGCAGGCAGCCCAGCATGGCCCACATGACAATGGCGGTTGCGACACCACAGCCAACGGCGCCCATGGCCGGAAAGCCGAACTTGCCGTAGACCAGCACATAGTTGGCGGGGACGTTGATCAGCAGTCCGATGAAGCCAATCAGCATGGCCGGTTTGGTGCGTGAGAGACCGTCGCTCAGCCCGCGCAGAGCCAGCATGACGCCGACCGCCGGGAAGCCGAGGGAGATGGCCAGCAGGTAGTCGAGGGTCACCGGGACCAGCTGCGGATCGACCTCCATCCAGCCCAGCACTGGTCGCATCAGGTTGAGAAACAGCATGCAGCCACAGCCGATCATCAGCCCCAGCCAGGCGCCCTGGCGCACCAGCGCACCGGTTTCACTGATACGACCGGCACCATTGGCGGCAGCAACCTTGGAGGTGACAATCATCATCACCCCGGTGAGAAACAGCAGGGTCGGAATCCAGAATGAGTTACCCAGCGCCACCGCTGCCAGCGCTTCGGCACTGACGCGCCCGGCCATGGCGGTGTCGACAAAGCCCAGCAGGGTATGTGCCAGCTGCGCCGCGATGATCGGGAGCACCAGCGCAATCAGGGCGCGCAGTTCTGTTACAATGCGCGCCCGAGCGGGCAGGGGGGGAGTACTGGTCATTCTGGCCGGACCTGACGTAAAAACCGTCCATGCTAGCAATTTACGGCGTATTGTCCAGCTGCACCGTCACGGTGCTTTCCGGCCTTGCGCCCGGGGCCGGTTCGAGCCCTGGCACCCAGTCACTCAGTACCCTTGGTTTTCAGCATGCATCACGACTGTCAGGACCTGATTCGTTTGTTCGACGAGTGTTTTCTCGCCGACCTCAATACCTGTCTGCTGGGCGGCTATCCGGAGCCCGAGTACCTGCCGGCCGATGCGTCGCATCCGCACCACCGTATCCTGTTTACCCGAGATTACTTTCGCAGCGCATTGCATGAGGTTGCGCACTGGTGTGTTGCCGGGCCGGAGCGTCGACTGTTGCCGGACTTTGGTTACTGGTACGCGCCGGATGGCCGCACCGCTGAGCAGCAGCGCACCTTCGAGAGCGTCGAGGTCAAACCGCAGGCGCTGGAAATGATTTTTTGTCTGGCTGCCGGGCATCGCTTTGACGTGAGCACCGACAACCTTAACGGCGAGCAGACCGACCCGGGGCCCTTCCGCGCCAAGGTGCATGCGCAGGCGAAGGTGTACCTGCAACAGGGCATGGGCGAGCGTCCGACCCGGTTTGCTCAGGCGTTACTCGACGCCTACCAGCCGGGACGCCTGCTCGACCCTGGGCTATTCTCCGAAGTGGCTGCAGCCTAGACCGTCATCGGTATGACCTGCGCACCGCGCGGCCTGTGTAGCTCAACTGGCTCGGTGGCGACGAGGGCATCCGGTGCGAGGTACTGCAGCACCGCATCGCGGGTCTGAATCCAGGCTTCGCGGCTTTCCATATCCAGAAAATGCCCGGCGCCCTGTATCGTGGCAAAGCTGCTGCGACGCACGTAGCGGTTGAAGTCGCGGGCGTCCTCGACGCTGGTATAGCGGTCCCGGTCGCCGTTGATAAACAGGATTGGCACGTCAATATCGGCGCTGCCGCGCAGATAGCAGCGGGTATCCTGGGTCAGTACCTGACTGACGTGGAACGCCATCTGATGGTATTCGTGCTCTTCCAGGCTGATGATGTGACGAAAGTTGAAGCGTTTGACCAGCGAGGGCAGGTACTCGCCAATGGTCGAGTTGAGCAGCTCGCCCAGTTGGCGGCGCTCGGCATTGAGCAGCAGGTCGATGCCGCGTTCGAGATAGTCACGCATGGCCGAATTGATCATCGGTGAAAATGCCAGCACGATGGCCTTCTTTATCCGCGCCGGGCGCTGGGCCAGGGCCAGAAGGGCTGAGGCGCCGCCCCACGAAAACGACATCAGGTGGTCGGCCTGATAATGCTCTATCAGCTCCAGCAGGATTCCGGCTTCCTGTTCCTTGGTAATCGGCCGCCGGTTGCTGTTGAGCGGCTTTGACTGACCCGCGTACGGCTCATCAAATAACACCACATTGAAGTGCGGCTGCAGGTAGCGCACCGTCTGCGCGAACGAGGCCGTGGTGGCCAGAGAACCGTTGACCAGAATGACCGTACCGCGCGGTGCCGGGCTCGCGTAATAGTGGGTGTGGATGCGAAATAGCCCCAGTGTTTCTACAACGTTGTGTTCTGCTTTCATATTCCCTGTCTCCGGAATTGGCTGGACCCGGCCGCGCTGGCGGGTCATACAGGGCAGTTGCAGGCAAATGGCCGTAAACAAGCAAAATCGCCAGGCAGGCGCGATGCGCGACCGCTGTGATTGTGGTTATGGCGACAGGGTGGTGAGGACAGTTCCAGGTGCGGCGCAGTGGGCTGTGCGTCGGTGCTCCCGTTACTCAGGCAGGTCCTGCAAGGTGAGGCAGTGCCTCAAAAAAACGCTTGGAATCATTATCAGACCGAAAAGTCACATTCGGACTGTGAGTTTCAGTTAAGCAGCGGCGTTGTCTCGGTGCAAGCAGTTGTTGCAACAAGGCGACAAAATGCGCAGCCAGGTGGACAGCGCAGCCACCAACGCTCGACAATGCCCGCGTCCCCTCTGTCAGGTGCCCCGCTCATGCATATCGTTGCCGACGAAAATATTCCCCTGCTGCAGGCCTTCTTTGCCGATCAAGGCCGGCTGACGACGCTGCCCGGGCGCAGTATCCGCCGTGAGCATCTGCTGGACGCCGATGCGCTGCTGGTGCGTTCGGTGACGCGGGTTGACCCCGCCATGCTCGAGGGCACGCCGGTACAATTTGTCGGTACCTGCACCATTGGCACCGATCATCTGGATTTGCCGGGGCTGGCTGCGGCCGGTATTCAGGTTGCCAGTGCGCCCGGTTGCAACGCGCGCGGTGTGGTCGAGTATGTGCTCAGCTGTCTGCTGACCCTGTCGGAACGAACTGGCCTGCCGTGGCGTGAGCGCCGGGTGGGTATCGTTGGTGTTGGCGAAGTGGGTAGTCGTCTGGCGGCAACGCTTGGCGCGCTGGGCGTGGAGTGCGTACTGTGCGATCCGCCGCGGGCCGCCCGTGGTGAGGCGGGGTTTGTCGATCTGGATGCGTTGCTGGCGCAGGTAGACGTGGTCAGCTGCCATGTGCCGCTGACCCGCAACGGCCCGGATGCAACCTGGCATCTGATCGATGCGCCCCGTTTGATGGCCCTGCAGCACGGGACCTGGCTGATCAACAGCAGCCGCGGCCCGGTGATCGACAATCATGCGTTGTCTGTGCTGCTGGCTGAACGCCCCGATGTGCAGGTGGCGCTGGATGTCTGGGAGCTGGAGCCGCAGGTCGATACCGCGTTGATCAAGCTGTGTGCGTTGGGAACGCCGCATATTGCCGGCTACAGTCTGGATGGCAAACTGCGTGGCACCGAGCTGATCTATCAGGCTCTGTGTCGGCACCGGGGCGAGCAGCCGAGACTGACGTTACAGGCCCTGGCGCCGGAGGCCGGTTGTGCGCAGCTGCAGTTCAGTGCCGAGACGCCGGCCCAGTGGCTGCTGGAAAAGGCGCTGCGCCAGGTGTACGACGTGCGCGATGATGACGCCCGGTTCCGGGCGGTGATGATGCCACTGGCGGGTCAGAGTACCGGGGCTGCTTTTGATGCGCTGCGCAAGGAGTATCCGCTGCGCCGCGAATGCCCGCAGGTAAGGATTCTGCAGGCGGATGGGGAAGGGCAGGCCGCGCTGCTGGCGGCCGCCGGATTCAGTGTTTGAAGCGCGGTTGCGCTGCCACCCACTGACGGTCCAGTTGCTCACAGGCGTGCTGGATCATCTGTTCGGTAATGGCGACTTCGCGACCGGCTTCATCGATGATAAAACCACCGACGCAGTGAGCCGGGTGCAGCAGAATCTCGGCGGTTTCACGACACGGTTTCAGGGCAGGCACGTTCATGGTTGTCTCCCGTTATCAGTCAGGTTCAGCCGCATTGGCAGCTGAACGCAGGATATGGCATTGCCATGACGGATTTGTGACATGGAAAACCCGATAGCAGAACATCACAACACCCGTTTTCGTCTGGGGTTGATTATCAACCCGCTGGCGGGGGTGGGCGGTCGTGCGGCGCTCAAGGGCTCCGATGGCGTAGCCGAGCAGGCGTTGGCAATGGGCGTTGAACCGCAGGCGCACAGCCGGGTAAGGCAGGCGCTGGAGTCGCTGCTGCCGCTGCGTGATCGCATCCGGCTGTTGGCTGCCCCTGGGGTGATGGGCGCCGATTTGTTGACTGATATGGGCTTTGACTGCGAGGTGGTCGGGGCGCTGTCTTGCCCACCGGAAACATCCGCTGAAGACACTGAAACCATTGCCCGGCAGATGAGCGAGCTGGGTGTGGACCTGCTGCTGTTTGCCGGCGGCGACGGTACTGCACGCAACATATGCAACCAGCTCGACGGGCGTCAGCTGGTGCTGGGTATTCCGGCCGGGGTCAAGATTCATTCCGGCGTGTATGCGGTCAATCCGCGCGCTGCCGGTGAGCTGGTCGCGCTGCTGGTGCAGGGCGAGCTGGTGCGGCTGCGTGAAGCGGATGTGCGCGACATCGACGAGCAGGCATTTCGCAACGGTCAGGTGCGTACCCGGCATTATGGTGAGCTATCGGTGCCTGAGGAGGGGCGTTTCGTCCAGCAGGTCAAGCAGGGCGGCCGGGAAGTGGAAACCCTGGTACTGGACGATATCGCAGCCGGACTGCAGGAAGCGCAGGAAGATGGCACAGGCTGGATCCTCGGCCCCGGCTCAACCACGCTGGGCCTGCTGGAGGCGATGGGGCTCGAAGGTACTCTGCTTGGCGTCGACGTATTGCGCGACGGTGAGGTGATCCTGCGTGATGCGACCGAGCAGCAGCTCTGGGAGTTGGTCGAGCAGGGCGGCGACTGGCGCATTCTGGTCACCGCCATCGGCGGTCAGGGCCATATTCTCGGGCGCGGCAACCAGCAGTTGTCACCGCGGATCATCCGCGCTGTCGGGCTCGATAACCTGCTGGTGGTCGCTACCAAAACCAAGCTGCGCAGCCTTGCCGGACGCCCCTTTCTGGTCGATACCGGTGACAGCTCGCTCGACAGTGAACTGAGCGGCTTGCGTCGGGTACTCAGCGGGTATCGTGAGGAAATGCTCTATCCGGTGAACTGGAAGGCGGAGTAAGGCAAGATAGGGCGCGTCCGGGCTGCGGTCAGCGATGTTGCCGGCGCCATCGTGCTGCCGACGTCGTTGTTTATCCTGAAGGGTGGTAATGAACAGACGCGATATCAAAAAGGCCCACGAGCAGAGTGTGCTGCGCTCCTTCAAGCGTTATCTCGAAGGGAGCGGGCGCAGTCTGGAGATTCTCGACTATCCCGATCCGCCGGACGCTATCGTTGTCCTTGACGGCTCACCCTGCTGGATCGAGATTACCGATGCCTTTATCGGTGCTGATTTTGCCCGGAGCCTGACTAGCTTTGCCGCCGATGATGTGGAGTACATCCCGGCCGGACGCGGGATGACCGTCAACCCGGATGAAAACTTTGCCGAGGAGGTGGTCGCGGTCGTGGAGAAGAAGTACGCCAAGGCCTCCATCACCGATATATACGAGGCGAGCGGCGCGGGCATTCTGCTGGTCGGCCTGTACTCGCCGTTTGTGTTCGAGCGTGAAATTACGCAGATTGTCAAAGTGCTTGCTGCGGTACGCCAGCAACACGACGGTCGGTTCAGCGAGATGTATGTCTACAACGCCGTTCATGATTTTTTTCTGGTTCCCTGACCCAAGGGCTGGCGGCGGAGCGTTAAACTCGCTTCAGCCGGTTCCGGGCCTGCCCAATCCGCAGCGTCAGTCAATGAGGTATGAAACGTGAACAGGATAAATCCGAAGAAGCTTCTCCACAGCAAGTGGACGGCGGTTGCGCCGGTCAACCGGGAAAAGCATTTCATGATTACCGACGTTGAGGTCGATGAGGAAGGGCAGGTAATTGGCTGCGAGATCGAGGCGGTCCTCTCCAGGCGCCAGATGCAGATTGACTGGAGTGAGCTGAAGGACGACGCCAGGTGGCTGCAAGGCTGGAAGTGACGTCTCGCGGCGCATGACATGGCCGTTGCGCTGGCGTAGGCTGCTGGCAGCGGGGCCGCTTCGGTGTTGTGAACGGCAATCAGGCAGCCGCTGCCTCACGCGGTTGCGCATCATCAGGCTCATCAGCTCACAGGCGGTGGGTACACGCTAAGGAATGGCACTATGAAAAAATGGCTGTTGGCAGTCTTGTTACCGCCGCTGTTGTCCGCCTGCTCCAATTCGGAGGAGGAGGCCCGCACGCTGCTCAACCATGCTATTCAGGACTGGGATCGGGGTGAGCTTGCGCTGGCACTTCAGGCCTTCGATCGGATCGAGGATCAGTATCTGCACACCGCTGCGGCTACCGATGCCTTGACGGAGCGAGCAGCGCGAATAGAAGGCTACCGCCTGGAGTTCGGCCCGGAGGCAAATCAGCGGCGCAACAGGGGGCTGGTGTCGCGTGATGTTCTTCAGCACCTTGAAGCGGTGCACCAGCGCAGCGGACTTTACCCGACCGGGCTGAGCGAAGGGGCAGACGCCTATCAGGGCCAGTTTGGCGCGTATCTCGAGCAATGCAGCTACCGGAGCCGATTGCCGCAGTATGGTTATCAGCTTGATTGCAGCAAGGCGGATGCGGCCTATCAACAGGAGCGGCGGCGCGGCGCGATGTCGGCCGCTGGCCGGCAAGAGTCCGCCCGGATCATCAAGTCCGCAGGCGATCTTGTGCCTGCGACTACTACCTGGGGAGCGCGCCTGAATCCCTCTGGAGACATCCCTACCGGGCGGTTTCAGGCTTTTTATATCAATACCAGGCAACCGCAGCAGGTGATTGCTACAGAGACCGTGGATAACATCGCGATCAACTATATTCGGGATGACTTCCATGGCATCGAATCGGGCGACTTCGGTGGCTACTGGGTCGGCAACCTCATGTTTGAGGAGCCGACCGTAAAGCGGATTTCGGTCAGTCAGAGCTGGGCCAAGTCACGCGTTCTGATTGATGGTCGGGTGCTCTATGAGGGCGGCTCCGATCAGTCGGTGCTGTATCGCTTTGAGCCGGGTGTGCACAAGCTGGAGGTCGAGTACGTCAACAACTGGCATACCACCGAGTTCAACGTGGACATCAGCAGCGAGCAGACCTATCTTGAGGCCAGTGAGATTCGCGCACGCCTGGGCGAGGCGCTACCTGCAGATGTGACCCTGTATTACGCCGGTGTCTATGAGAGCAGCGCACAGGATATGTCCATCGTGCTGAACCTGGAGCACACACAAGGGGCGGTCGCGCTGGTCCTGAGCTCCTACAGTCCGGTCAGGTGGCATTTGTCCAACCCGTTTGGTGTCGACGTCAGGGCAGTTGTCTATGGCGCCTACAAGCCTGGCTCCAGGCTGGATGGCGACCTGCCCGAATCACTGCTCAGATTGCCGGCCAAGTCCCGGATCGGGTCCTACCGCGTGGGTGCGGAGTGCAGTTGTACTGCTGGGACTTTTCATTGTTCCGGGGGGAGCCTGGGGCCTACGCTGAGTGCGCTGAAGGGATTGACGGGTGTGTCGCTGAGCGGTTTTTCCGGCAGCTATTCTGCATCGGCACTGGCGGTTCCAGCGACCCGAATCGACGAGGCGTTTTTGGCCCGGCTGGCGGCTGATGAAGCGAACGTTGCTTCGCAGCGTGCGGCTTGCAAGACAGAAAATGACCCTGACTTCGAGACGCTTCTGGGTGATCCCTGAGCGGGATTGTCGTTGCCTTAATGGCGCCAGACAGGGTGGAGGTTTGAAACAAAAAAAGGGATCAGGTGAAGCACCCGATCCCTGTCTGTTAGCCGTCTGACGATTTAGCGGTAGTTACCGGCGCGCAGCGCAGCGATGCGCTCATCCAGCGGCGGATGACTCATCAGCAGACCGGCCAGACCATTTTTCAGACCGCCGTTGATACCGAAGGCGGTCATCTCGCCGGGCAGCTCAACCGGAATGCCTTGCTCGGCTTTCAGATGCTCCAGCGCTGCGATCATGGCACCGGCACCAGCCAGCTGGGCCCCGGCGGCATCGGCGCGGAACTCACGCTGACGGGAGAACCACATGACGATAATGCTGGCGAGGATGCCCAGTACCAGCTCGGCAAAGATGGTTGCGATGAAGTAGCCGATGCCGGGGCCGTCACTTTCGTTCTTGAATACCGCGCGATCAACGAAGTTGCCGATGATGCGGGCAAAGAACATGACGAAGGTGTTTACCACGCCCTGGATCAGCGACAGGGTGACCATGTCACCGTTGGCGACGTGACCGATCTCGTGGGCCATAACCGCTTTCACTTCGGCTGGGCTGAAACGCTGCAGCATGCCTTCAGACACGGCAACCAGCGACGCGTTCTTGTTCCAGCCGGTGGCAAACGCGTTTGGCGCGCGGGATGGGAAGATCGCCACTTCCGGCATGCCGATGCCGGCGGTGCGCGCCAGTTCTTCAACGGTGCTTACCAGCCAGCGCTCTTGCTGGGTTTGTGGCTGTTCGATCACGCGGGCACCGGTGCTGCGCTTGGCCATCCACTTGGACAGGAACAGCGAAACGAAGGAGCCGGCAAAACCGAATACGGCGCAGAAGATCAGCAGCGACTGCAGGTTCATGCCACCCTGACCATCGTGGACGCTGCCAACGCCCAGCAGGCTCAAGGTGACACTGGCAACCAGAATCACTGCTACGTTGGTAGCCAGAAACAACAGTATTCGCATCATGGGGGTATCTAATCCTATCGAATGAAAACCGGGTGTTGCAGACGCCTGCTCAAGGCTTGGGCGATTTACATGGGGCTTATATTGGGCGAAAGCCCGTGTCTTTCAACGACGACTCTATGACAAAACGTGTCTTGAGCGGGTTCCGCTGCGATGGGTCACGATTGACGGCGAAAGCACTGCTGAACGGCGTCGAAGATTTCGTTGCCAGAGCCGCTGCGCAGGGCATCGCGCAGGCGTTGGGCAAGGGTCGCTCGCTGGCGTGCGACACTGGCTGGCAGGTCTGCCTGCAAACGTTGCGGGTCAGGTGCAGAGAGCAGGGTGAAGGCGCGTTCGGTCAGGCAGCACTGATCAATCGCTTCCTGGCGGATAGTGTCGGTGTAGCGCAGGAACCCTTCCTGGGCGAGCCACAGCATGGTGCTGAAACAGGCCATGTGTCGTGGTGCGGGAACGCCAAATGCATCGGGTTCATGTTCGCCGATCAGATCAACGACAAACAGGCTGCCCGGTTGCGGAAAACGGTTGTACAGCGCCACCAGGATGCGCGCGACATCCTGGTGGAAGTCCTCAATATGAAGATCCGCTGCCACGGGGCTTACTGCCGGTAGCTCTTGAGGAAGTTGCCGATGCGGCCAATCGCCATTTCCAGATCGTCCTTGCGCGGCAGAGAGACGATGCGGAAGTGGTCAGGCCATGGCCAATTGAAGGCGGTACCCTGGACGATCAGAATCTTTTCCTGCAGCAGCAGGTCGAGCACGAACTTCTCGTCGTTATGGATCGGGTAGACCTTGGGGTCCAGGCGCGGGAACAGATACAGCGCGCCCTTGGGCTTGGTGCAGCTGACGCCGGGAATCTCGTTGAGCAGTTCCCAGGCGGTGTCACGCTGTTCCAGCAGGCGGCCGCCGGGCAGAATCAGGTCATTGATGCTCTGGTAGCCGCCGAGAGCCGTCTGGATCGCGTGCTGAGCCGGCACGTTGGCGCACAGACGCATCGATGCCAGGATTTCCAGGCCTTCCAGATAGCTGGTGGCGTGCTGCTTGGGACCGCTGATAACCATCCAGCCGGAACGGAAGCCGGCAACCCGGTAGGACTTGGACAGACCGTTGAACGTCAGGCAAAGCACATCGGGGGCGACCGCCGCCAGTGATTCGTGGACAGCGCCGTCGTACAGGATCTTGTCGTAGATCTCGTCGGCAAACAGGATCAGGTTGTGCTCGCGGGCGACCTGGGCCAGTTGCTCAAGCACTTCGCGTGGGTACACCGCGCCGGTCGGGTTGTTCGGGTTGATGACGACCATGGCTCGGGTATTGGGAGTAATCTTGCTGCGGATGTCCTCAATGTCCGGATACCAGTCTGACTGTTCGTCGCACAGGTAATGCACTGGCTTGCCGCCGGAGAGGCTGACCGAAGCGGTCCACAGCGGATAGTCCGGGGCCGGGATCAACACCTCGTCGCCGTTGTTGAGCAGACCCTGCATGGCCATCACGATCAGCTCGGATACGCCGTTGCCAAGGTAGATGTCTTCAATGCCGACACCCGGTATGTTCTTGGTCTGGGTGTAATGCATCACCGCCTTGCGCGCCGAGAACAGGCCGCGCGAGTCACTGTAGCCCTGGGCGGTTGGCAGGTTGAGAATGACGTCCTGGAGGATTTCCTCCGGCGCCTCGAAACCGAAGGGTGCAGGGTTGCCAATGTTCAACTTGAGAATGCGGTGACCTTCTTCCTCGAGGCGCTTGGCGTGCCGCAGAACGGGCCCGCGAATGTCGTAGCAGACATTGGCCAATTTGTTGGACTTGCTAACCTGCATGATGCTTACCTTGTCGATCCAGGGCTGGGTGGGATGTGTCGGGGAGGCGATTGGAGACTTCCCTGAGCGCGCGTAAAGCGCTCATCATACGTCTTGCGTGGGCGAGTGTGAAAGCCCGATTACGGTTATCCGGAGTGAATTCATGAACAAGATCAGCAAGAGTGAATCCGAGTGGCGCGAGCAGTTGTCCGAGTCGCAGTTCCAGGTCTGTCGCCTGAAGGGAACCGAACGCCCGTTTACCGGTGCCTACTACCGCAATACCACCCCCGGGGTATACCACTGCATCTGCTGCGATGCGGCACTGTTTGACACCGATACCCAGTTTGATGCCGGCTGCGGCTGGCCGAGCTATTACCAACCGGTACGTCCTGAGGTTGTAGAGGAACACGAGGACTTCAGTCATGGCATGCACCGTATCGAGGTGACCTGCGCCCAGTGCGATGCGCACCTGGGGCACGTGTTTCCGGACGGTCCGCCGCCGACCGGGCTGCGCTACTGCATCAACTCGGTTTGCCTGCGGCTGGAGTCGCGCGAAGCATGATTAATTGTGTGCAATTTTGTTGACATAAAGTTATTTGTGGCTAGGCTGGCGGGTGAACATTCCATTTCAGTCCTGCTTTTCAAGGAAGCCATCATGAGCAAGTTGCTGGACATACCCTGCACCACAATCGACAACCGCGACTCTTCCCTGGCAGAGCTGGGCGGCAAGGCCTACCTGGTAGTCAATACCGCCAGCAAGTGCGGTTTTACCCCCCAGTACAAGGGCCTTGAAGCGTTGTGGCAGGACTATCGGGATCGCGGTTTGCGGGTCGCCGGCTTCCCGTGCAATCAGTTTGGCGCCCAGGAGCCCGGCAGCAGCGATGAAATCAGCCAGTTCTGCGAGCTCAATTACGGTGTCAGCTTCCCGCTGTTTAAAAAGGTCGAGGTCAATGGCAGCAATGCCCATCCGCTGTTTGTCGAACTGAAAAGGCAGGCTCCGGGCCTGCTGGGCAGCAAGGGCATAAAATGGAACTTCACCAAGTTTCTGGTTGATGGCCAGGGCACGGTGGTCAAGCGCTATGCGCCGACCACTGCGCCCGATGAGCTGCGTGCGGATATCGAGGCGTTGTTGTCGTGAGTGCAGCGCGTAACCCTGATGAGCTGGACGATCTGCTGGCACTGGATAACCAGCTCTGCTTTGCCCTGTATGCCGCTTCGCGGGCCCTGATGCGGACCTATCGTCCCTTGCTGGAGCCGCTGGGGCTGACCTATCCGCAGTATCTGGTCATGCTGGTGCTGTGGGAGTGGCAACGGCAGCCGCCCGCGCATCCCGGTGTCAAGGCGCTGGGGGAGCGGTTGCAGCTGGACTCCGGGACCCTGACGCCGCTGCTCAAGCGCCTGGAGGCGCAGGGTCTGGTTCGACGCGAGCGAGTCAGGGGAGGCGATGAGCGTCAGCTTCAGGTCAGCCTCACTGAGGCTGGCGAGCGTCTGCGCGAGCAGGCCGGTGAAGTACCTCGGGCACTGATGTGCAGCACGGGCATGAGCGCCGAGCAGGTCATGACCCTGCGCCGGGGCCTGGATCAGTTGCTTGGGGAGCTGCAGGAGTGACCTGGTCTGTCGGTGTCAGCCAGCGCTGCAGTACCGCCTGCAGGTCTTCGCGCTTGAAGGGTTTTGCCAGGTAGTCGTCCATGCCTGCATCCTTGCAGCGCTGGCGGTCCTCATGCAGCGCATTGGCGGTGAGCGCAACGATGGGCAGGTGCTGCCAGCGCGGGTCGGCGCGCATGCGTCGGCTGGTTTCGTAGCCGTCCATTACCGGCATGTTGCAGTCCATCAATACCAGTGCGTAATCCTGTTCTGCCAGTTTGCTGAGTGCGATTTCGCCGTGCTCGGCCAAGTCCACCTCGAACCCCAGGCGGCTGAGCATGCCCTTGGCCACCATCTGATTGACAGCGTTGTCCTCAACCAGCAGCAGTCTCTGGCCGTTGCCCATCTGCTGCTCGGTGCTGCTTTTTTCGCTGCGAGGCTGAGCCTCGAACAGGCCATCGATGGCAAGCGCCAGACGATGTCTCGCCGGCGGCGTGGCGACCTGCTGGCGAACGTGGCAGGCCTCGGCCCGCGTCTGATCCAGTTGCTGGCTGTAGCTGCAGATGAGCAGGCGAGGAATATCCGGCCTGATGTCCCGTAGCCGTTCGGCCAGCTGTGGACTGTCGATCAGCCAGCAGCTGGCGGCCGGCAGGTCCCCTGCGAAGTTGTCGCTTGGCTCGTAGTCGATACGCTTGCAGCGCATTTGCCAGCTTTCCAGCAGGCGCTGCAGTGTGGCGCCCTGAAGGTGGCCGCGCTGATTCCAGATCAGTACGCTGCAAGGCTGTGGCCGTTTGTAGCGCGGTGCTTGCTCATGGCGCAGCAGTGGCAGTCGTACGCTGAAGGTGCTGCCGCGCCCCGGTGTCGACTCGACACTGAGTTCGCCGTGCATCGCATCTGTCAGGCTCTTGCACAGGGTCAGGCCGAGGCCTGTGCCACCGAACCGCCTGGAAATCTGAGCGTCGGCCTGGGTGAAGGGCGAGAATATCTCGTTGATTGCCTGCGCTGGAATACCGATGCCGGTGTCGCTGACGCTGATGCAGACATGCCGTTGCTCGCCGTCGCTGCGCTCCAGCGTCAGACGCAGAGCGACATGGCCCTGCTCGGTGAACTTCAGGGCATTGGAGAGCAGGTTGCTGATGATCTGACGGATGCGTGTCGGGTCGCCAAGCAGCAGTCCGGGCAGGTTGGGGTCGATTTCGCAGATCAGTTCGAGGTCCTGCTTGCCGGCGTTCTGGGAAAGCAGGCTGGCCGTTTCCTCAAGCAGAGCGCCGAGGTCGAAGGGAATCTGTTCCAGCTGCAGCTTGCCGGCCTCGAACTTGGACAGGTCGAGGATGTCATTGAGCAACGCAACCAGCACCTTGCCCGAGTCGTAGGCGATAGACAGCTGCTGGCGCTGCTCCTCGTTGAGCGGGCTGTCCAGGGTCAGGCCGATCATTCCCAACAGGCCGTTGATCGGTGTGCGGATTTCATGGCTCATGTTGGCAAGGAAGGCCGAGCGCGCGCGTGCCATATCCAGTGCTGCCTCGCGGGAGGCCTCCAGCTCCCGGTTGGATTCGCGCAACTGCGCATTGGTGTGCTGGAGTTCGGTGGTGCGTGATTCCACGATGCTTTCCAGCTCCTCAAGATACTTGCGCAGCCGCTCCTCGGCGCGCAGCTTCTGGCGCAGGTTGACATCGATGCTCTGCAACTGACGGTTAATCACCTCGACCAGCGCGCCAATCTCGTCCCGCTCGTGACCATCAGGACAGGGCAGGCGGCTACGCTCGCCCTCGGTTTTCATGTTCAGCAGGTCATTGATCAGATGCACAAGCGGCTTGGTCAGCATGGCATAGAACAGCACCATGAGGATCAGCGACAGCACCAGGCTGAGTACGAAGCCGGAAAGCATCGTGAGTCCTGCGCGGCGCAGGAAGCTCGCCCCCTGGTAGAACGTGTCGACTTCGATGACCAGATGGCCCAGCAGCTCACTGGGGGCATGGTCGACGTACAGGGGCTGGGAGTAATCACGGCGGCGACCGAACAGGGCGTCGCTGACGGCTCGATAGCCGCTGTTTGCCATTGGACGGCTGACGCTGGCCAGGGCAATGCCGTTGTTGTCGATAATCTCTGCACGAACGACTTCAGGCGCCTCCAGCAGACCGTTGACCAGCTCCAGCGCCAGCTCGGCATCAATGTTGTAGGCAATGCGTGCGGCGGGGCTGAGACTGACGTTGATCTGGGCTTGGACTTCCTGGTCGATCAGCGCGTCCTCAGAGCGATAGTCGACAACCACCTGGATCAGACTAAGCAGGGTTCCGAGAATAAAGGCGGCGAGGACGCTGAGGCGCGCCTGCTTGAACGACAGTCGGTTGGTGAAGCGGATATCCATAAATGGGCGTCGATTCCAGTGGCGTCCTTTGCTGAGCTTAGCGCAATTGTCGGGTGGGTGATGGCCCTTTATAGCGGTAGTGGTGACAGTGACGCTGGCGTGGCATTCTTGCACGTTTGACGGCCAAAGGAGAAACCCATGTCGGGCATGAGTAGCGAGCAGTTCATGCAGCGTGTCGCGGACTTCATCGATCGCTTCGAGCGCACCTTGCCGGCAACGCCCTCTGCGGTTGACTGGAGCAGTACCTTCGCCGCGCGCTGGAGCATGGAAGGGCAGCTGTGCCAACTGCGTCCGCTGCAGGTCAGTCTCAGTTTGCGGCTGGACGATCTGGTGGGTGTTGATCGCCAAAAGCAGTTGCTGGAGAGCAATACCGGCCAGTTTGTTCGCGGCCTGCCGGCCAATAATGCGCTGCTCTGGGGGGCGCGCGGCACGGGCAAGTCTTCACTGGTCCGGGCGCTGCTCAGTGAGTACGCGCAAGCCGGGATGCGTCTGATTGAAGTAGACAAGGCCGATTTGGTGCATTTGTCTGCGCTCCTGCCGCTACTTGCCGGTCAGCCCTGGCGCTTCGTGCTGTTCTGTGACGATCTTGCTTTTGAGGCGGATGACAGTGGCTACAAGGCGCTGAAGACGGTCCTGGACGGTACCGTCGAAGCCAGCCCGGAAAATATCCTGCTCTATGCCACCAGCAACCGGCGCCATCTGCTGCCCGAGCACAACAGTGACAATCTGTCCGCCAGACAGGTTGATGGAGAGATTCATCCGGGCGAAGCGATCGAGGAAAAGATCGCGCTGTCGGACCGCTTCGGTCTTTGGGTTTCCTTTTACCCCTTCAGTCAGGAACATTACCTGGCGGTGGTGCAAAAATGGCTGGGTCAGTTGGCTGGCGAGTACGGATTGCAGTGGCAATGGGACGAGCAGCTGCAGCTTGAGGCCCTGCGCTGGGCGACGGGGCGGGGCAATCGTAATGGCCGCTGCGCCTATCAGTTTGCCCGTTCCTGGGTGGGGCGTCAGTTGCTCGGCAACTGACGCGGAGCATCAGCGTTACATGCGACCGCTGAGCTTGGCGACCAGTTGATGCTCGGCCGGAAGCAGGGCCGAGACGCTCTCGCGTGCGGTGACGCGGCTCAGCAGTGAGGCCAGTCCGGGCCAGCGCGCTTCGTCTATCAGCTCGCCAGCGTGGGCCATGTTGATCAACTGACAGACGACAGCGATATCGGCCATGCTGAACTGGTCGCCGAGAAAGAAACGCCGTTCTCCGAGTTCACGCTCCAGGTAGTCGAACAGCGGCGGCAGGTGCTCGTTCAGCGATGCCTGCACCCTGGCTTCATCGGCGGGCTCTCCGACGCTGCAAGCGACGATGCGGGGAAAGAACACACCAAAGGTACAGTGCGGTGCCAGCTCATAGTCGGCATATTTCTCCAGCCAGCGAACGCGGGCGGCTTCTTCCGGCGTGCTGCCGTAGAGCGAAGGGCCGCCGCGGCTGTCCTGCAGATACTGGGCTATGACCGCAGAGTCCGCCAGCTTGACGTCGCCATCAACAATCGCTGGTATGCGCCCGAGTGGACTGATGTCGTAGTACCAGTCCGGCTGGCCGCGGGGCGGAATGAACGAGTGCTCGTAGGGGATCTGATGTTCCGCCAGCAGGATGCGCACCTTGCGCACAAAGGGGGACAAGATGGCGCCATAGAGAGTCAAGGCCATGTCAGGGCTCCGGTATTGTTGGGTCAGGACGTCGGCGCGCTTTGGCGCCGAGCGAGTGTGGTTCACAGGGGAGAATCCCAGGATATTGGCCGCTTTCGCTGAACGTGCAGGCAGCGCGGGCGTCTGCCCGCTGCGTCAGTCGTCGTAGACGGCCTTCTTTTGCCAGCCGGCGTCTTCCGATTCCAGCTCGGCGAGGCCGGCGGTCAGTTCACTGGGTTGACCTTCATCGGCCCGGTTCTGTTCTACCACCGCTGCTTCTGCACGTTGCAGCAGGCGCTTGTACTGCTCCAGATGTTTCGCCAGCCCCGGGTTATTCAGCCGAGTAATAAAGGCGATGGCGCGCTCGTATTGCAACTTGGCCACTCGCGGTTTGCCTTGCTGCATGCCCAGCTTGGCGGTTGCATTGAAGGTATCCAGTGTGGCACTGATCAGGAACCGGCGTACCTGACCGCCCGCCTGCTTGAAGGTGGCGTTGTCGATTAGCCGGTCCTGTTCTGCCAGCTGCAACTGCTTGAACAGGTTTTCCAGCTGCAGCCGTGCTTCCTTGCCCTTGGCTTCACTGTCCAGCTCGGCAACGGGGTTGCTCGGCAGCTTACCTTCAGCAATGGTTGCCCGGGTTTGTTCCAGACGCTGGGCAGCATCGGCAGATTTGCCGATACGACAAAGCCGCTCCAGCAGGGCCGTCTCAATCTCCAGAATTACCTTTGCGAGTTCTGGCGGCATGAACTGGCCGGGGACGCTGGCCATGGCCTGCCGGCTGAGTTTGATGCGCGCATTCAGTTCCGCGACCTGGCGAGCGCGCTCCAGCCTGTTACGCTCGAGGCTGTGGCTTATGAATCCCACGCAGACGAGAATGATCAACCCTCCCGCCAGCAGACCGCCAATGAGTAATGGGGACACGCTCTTGTCTCTCTTTTTAAGTCGGAGCTTTAACGATAACCGGTATCGATACTGACCTGGTTTCACTGCAGATCAATGTCACTTTCGCATCATGGCCGACAGAAATCGGTCGGACAAGCTTTTTTCCCGGTTTGGGCGTGCGGGTGTGAGCTGCGCAGGCTGCCGTGCATGGTCGATGCGAGTTGTTGCTAGCCTGCTGTGCGCAGCAAAAAAACCTGAAAAAATATCAGCTTGAGGGGTTGACGGTGTTTCGGGCGGTGCATAAAATGCGCGCCACTTGCAGCGAACATCACGCAGCAGGTAGCCAGAGGTAATACTCGGCATAGAGAAGTCCGGTACGTCCCCTTCGTCTAGTGGCCTAGGACACCGCCCTTTCACGGCGGTAACAGGGGTTCGAGTCCCCTAGGGGACGCCACTTTCGGCGTCAGATTTGCGGGAATAGCTCAGTTGGTAGAGCACGACCTTGCCAAGGTCGGGGTCGCGAGTTCGAGTCTCGTTTCCCGCTCCAGATTCAACAAATAAACCGTCCTTGAGGCGGTTTTTTTGTGCCCGTACGCGATTCGGGTTTTGTTGAAGATGCTTAATATTAGTTGTTGACGAGGTCGCGGGTGACGCATAAAATGCGCGCCACTTGCAGCGAACAACACGTTGCAGGTAGCCAGAGGTAATACTCGGCATAGAGAAGTCCGGATACGTCCCCTTCGTCTAGTGGCCTAGCACACCGCCCTTTCACGGCGGTAACAGGGGTTCGAGTCCCCTAGGGCACGCCATTTTCGGCGTGAGATTTGCGGGAATAGCTCAGTTGGTAGAGCACGACCTTGCCAAGGTCGGGGTGGCGAGTTCGAGTCTCGTTTCCCGCTCCAGATTCAGCAAAAAAACCGTCCTTGAGACGGTTTTTTTGTGCCCGAAATTCGGGCGCAAAAGGAATGGCTCAGTTGGTAGAGCGCGACCTTGCCGAGGTCGGGGCTGGGCGGGTAGCCTCGCGAGTTCGAGTCTCGTTTCCCGCTCCAGATTCAGCAAAAAAACCGTCCTTGAGACGGTTTTTTTTGTGCCCGAAATTCGGGCGCGCAGCAAGGGCAGGCGGCAGGGCCGACCTTGCCTCAACGGGGCAAGGCCGGTAATCGCCTCAGCGCGCCTGCAGCAACTGGCGGGCCTGCTCCCAGTCGAAGGGTTCGCCGCGGGCTTCCGCTTCGGCGCGGTGTTCATCCAGCAACTGATATTGGGCGATTTCTTCGTCAGGCATGAAGTGCAGGCAGTCGCCGCCAAAGTACCAGAGCAGGTCGCGGGGAATCAGGTGGGCGATCTGTGGGTAGCGGGCGATAATCTGGCAGAGGATATCCTGGCCCAGATACATATCATCGTGATTGCCATGTTGGAGCTGGTTCAGCAGCTCATTGAAACGCTCCATAAACAGCTCGTTGCTTTCTTCCGGTAGCTGTTCAAGCAGTGCCGACTGGGCGCGGATGGTGTCGTACAGGCTCTGCAACAGAGCCAGGTGATAGTCGTGATAGCCGAGTGTGTTGTTCATGGAGGACTCCTGATAGCGCAATGGCGGGGAGTCTATCAGGTTGCGAGCCACACCGCGCGGCGCGCGCAGAGGGTGGCCGGCGCTGTGGCCGGCCACCTGTCGCGCTAGGTGCTTTCGGTTTTGCCAGCCTTGCGGCGAGCGGGTTTATGCGGAGTCATTTCTTCCTTCGAAAAATCATCGACGGTAATCACCGCCAGGCGCGCAGCACGAGCCTCGCGCACCAGTTCGGCTTCCTCCGGGCTGATCACGCCGCTTTCGGCTGCAACTGCCAGCGTATCGGCATCGCTGTCATGGTCAAGCTCGCCCGAGCGCAGGGCCTTGTGCAGGCGTGCTTCGATAGGATCGGCGAGGATGACCTTGCTCAGCGCGCTGTTGAGCAGGCCGGTTACGTCGTTTGGATCCGCGCTCTGATAGCAGCCGGCAATCAGCCGATCACGTGAGGCGCCCGGGCGCATCAGGCGGCGGGCTATTTCGGCGCCGATCCGGTCACTCGGCGGATCAAGCCTGCGACCGAGCGGGAAGATAATGGTGCGAAGCAGGCAGCCCATCGATCGGTTCGGGAAGTTGCGCAGCACCTCGTGCAGGCTGGTTTCGATCCGATGCAGGAGGTCTTCCAGTCCCCACTGTACGAAGGGCAGATCCTCCTCCTGGCGCCCCTGGTCGTCGAAGTGCTTGAGGGTCGCGCTGGCAAGATAAAGATTGCTCATGATATCGCCCAGGCGTGCGGAGAGTCGCTCACGGCGTTTCAGCTCACCGCCCAGCATCAGCATGGTGCAGTCTGTCAGCGTGGCAAAAGCAGCCGCCAGACGTGAAAGCTGCTGGTAGTAACGGCGGGTTTGCGGGTAGTCCGGCACGCCGGCCAGACGTCCACCGGTCAGGCCCAGCAGCAGGCTGGCGGACGCATTGCTGAGCGAGAAGCCAATGTGCTCGAACAGCAGTCGATCAAAGTGGGTCAGGGCCTCGTTGTGATCGTCCAGTGCGGCGGCCTGCATTTCCCGCAGGACATAAGGATGGCAGCGAATGGCGCCCTGGCCGAAGATCATCATGTTGCGGGTCAGAATGTTGGCGCCCTCGACGGTGATCGAGATCGGCACGGACTGATAGGCGCGGCCGAGGTAATTTCGCGGGCCCATGCAGATGCCCTTGCCGCCGTGCACGTCCATGGCATCGTTGATGCACTGGCGCATGCGCTCGGTAAGGTGGTACTTGACCACTGCGGACAGCACCGAGGGCTTTTCGCCCAGATCGACGGCGCCGGCGGTCATGGTGCGCGCGGCATCCATAACATAGGTGTTGCCGCCGATCCGGGCCAGCGCTTCCTGAATGCCTTCAAACTCCCCGATGGGCAGATTGAACTGCTGGCGGATGCGGGCATAGGCGCCGGTGGTCATGCTGGCCATCTTGGCAGCGCCAATGCTGCCGGCCGGCAGCGAGATGGAGCGCCCGACCGACAGGCAGTTCATCAGCATCATCCAGCCCTGACCGATGCGTTCCTGCCCACCGATCAGGTAATCCATGGGGATGAATACGTCTGTGCCCGAGTTGGGACCGTTCATGAAGGCAGCGTTGAGCGGGAAGTGGCGTCGCCCGATGTTGACACCCTCGGTGTTGGTGGGAATCAGCGCAAGGGTAATGCCAAGCGACTCTTCGTCGCCGAGCAGGTGGTCCGGGTCATAGGCCTTGAAGGCCAGGCCCAGCACCGTTGCCACGGGGCCTAGGGTGATATAGCGCTTCTCCCAGGTAACGCGCAGGCCGACGACTTCCTCGCCGTTCCACTGGCCTTTGCAGATGATGCCCTTGTCGGGCATGGCTCCGGCATCGGACCCGGCTTCAGGCGCAGTCAGGGCAAAGCAGGGGACCTCTTCGCCACGGGCCAGACGGGGCAGGTAGTGCTGTTTCTGTTCCTCGGTGCCGTAGTGCATCAGCAGCTCGGCAGGGCCGAGCGAGTTGGGCACCATGACTGTTGAGCCCAGATCGCCGCTGCGGCTGGCCAGTTTCATCGCGATCTGGGAGTGGGCGTAGGCCGAGAAGCCCTTGCCGCCGTACTCCTTGGGGATGATCAGGCCAAAGAAGCCGTTGTCCTTAATGAATTGCCAGACGTTCGGTGGCAGGTCCTGTAATTCGGTAGTGACTTGCCACTCGTTGGTCATTTGGCACAGCTGTTCAACCGGGCCATCAAGAAATGCCTGCTCCTCTTCGGTCAGGCGCGGGGTCGGGAAGTTGTGCAGCTTGCCCCAGTCAGGGCGACCGCTCAACAGCTCGCCGTCCCACCAGACGGTGCCGGCATCCAGGGCTTGCTGTTCGGTGTCCGATAACGGCGGCAGTACCTTGCGGAACCAGCCGAGCAAGGGCGCGCTGATACTCTGGCGACGCCAGTCCGGCAGGTTGAGCGGTACGGCAATGCCAAGGAATACAGCCCACAACAGCAGATCAAGCAGCCAGTGGGTGGAGCCGAGTAGCGTCATTACGGCGAGATAGGCTGCTACGCCGATGGTGGCATTGAGCAGGCTCGTTCGGATGTAGGCCAGGCCGGCGATACACAGTAGCAGGCCGATGAGCCAAAGCAGGGTCATCATAATACGCACTCCTTTTCGGTACATCTCTGCAGACCAGAGGATGTGCTGAAAAATTCCGTTCGACCTTCGATCCCCGGCGGACGCAGGCGATGACGCGCTCGGTGCCGGGCGATGTGTGGTGATACTGCGGGGGAATATCGTTGTTCAGCACCCTTTCAGCATAGCCGGTTTGGGTGGCAGGGGCGGGAGTGGAGCAGTGACAGGGTATTACGGGCGCCATAAGGCGCCCGTAACGGAGGCGTCAGCCGTCGACGGTGTCGAGGTCCTGACGGATAGTGCGGCCGGCGAGATAGTAGTGCGCGCAGGCCCAGATGTTGACGAATGCCGCGCCGATCAGGGCATAGCGCAGGCTGTCTGAGCCGAACGGGCCGCTGACCAGGTCACTGACAATACCGATCAGTTGCGGGCCCAGGCCCAGGCCGACCAGATTCAGTACCAGCAGCATGATGGCCGAGGCCAGGGCGCGGCTACGCAGCGGGGTCAGGCTCTGGATCATCGCGAAGCTGGGGCCGAGATAGAAGGCACCAAGGAACACCGCCGGGCAATACACAACCAAGGCCCAGAAGGTGCTGTCTACCATATAAAAGGCAATGATGAAGGGAATCGCCAGCAGTTTGGCCAGGCCGACAATCCATGCGTTCCAGCTGGCGTCGCGTGCCGCCAGTTTGTCTGCCAGCATTCCGCCAATCCAGGCGCCCAGGCCGCCAACAACGCCCATCAGCGGACCAAGGAACAGACCTACCTGGCCAGGAGTCAGGCCGTGGCTGCGAATCAGGAAAGCCGGGTTCCAAACGATGGTGCCATAACCGACCAGTGCCGTCAGGGTAACCCCCAGAACCACGTGGCGCGTTGTGCGCACGCGCCACAATACGGCAAAACCGGCCTTGATATTGACCTTGCCCATCGGCGGCGGCTTGACGCCATCCGCGAAGCCGCGCGGCGGCTCGATCATGGTGAAACGCACCAGCAGGGCGATCAGGATGCCGGGCAGACCAACCACGAAGAAGGCAGCACGCCAGCCCCACCATTCAGCGACAAAACCACCGACGATAAAGCCAATCATGATCCCGAGGTAGACGCCCAGGGCATAGATCGACATGGCGCTGGAGCGTTGCTCCTTCGGATAGAGGTCGGCAATCATCGAGTGCGACGGCGGACTCGAGCCGGCTTCACCGATGCCGACGCCAATGCGGGCGATGGCCAGCTGCCAGAAGTTCTGCGCAAGACCGCACACCGCAGTCATGGCACTCCAGATGGCAATGGACCAGGCAATAATGTTGCGGCGGTTGGAGCGGTCGGCAAAGATCGCGATCGGAATACCCAGGGTTGCGTAGAACAGGGCAAAGGCGATGCCGGACAGGAAGCCCAACTGGGTGTCCGACAGCAACAGGTCGGCCTTCAAGGGTTCGATCAGGATACCGACGATGTTGCGGTCGACGTGGCTGGACGTGTAGGCCAGGACCAGAATCAACAACGCGTAGCGTCGATAGGCGGGGGTAATGCGATGACTGACGTCTTGCGTGTCAGCCGCGGTGTCTGGCGTTTGGGCCATGTGTTGTCTCCGGCGTTTGTTGTTCTGCGGCGAGAATACGTTGTCCCGCAGATCGTAACAATCAACTGCATGGCTGCATTTGTAGCAAAATTGTAAGCCACTTATTCCGCACAGCGGTATCTGTATTCGCAGTTTGGGTGCGAATTCCTCGAGGTGCCAGCAGTTGGACTTGATTCCTGCGTATCTGCCCCCATAGTTAGCCCTCCACTTCCAAGCGTGAGGCAAGGCATGACTGCAGCTATACGTATCCGGGGGCTTGAGAAGACCTATGCCACCGGAATGCGCGCTCTCAAGGGCATCGATCTGGAGGTGCGCGAGGGCGACTTTTTTGCTCTGCTGGGGCCCAACGGGGCAGGCAAGTCGACGACGATCGGCATTCTGTCTTCTCTGGTCAACAAGTCGGCAGGCGAAGTCAGCATCTTCGGGCATGACATTGATCGCGAGCTGCTTGCAGCCAAGCGCTGCATCGGGGTGGTGCCGCAGGAGTTCAACTTCAGTCAGTTCGAGAAGGTAATCGACATTCTGGTCAGTCAGGCCGGCTATTACGGCATCCCGCTGGCCCGTGCACGTGAGCGCGCCGAGCATTATCTCAAGCGACTTGGGTTGTGGGAAAAACGCGACGTACCCTCTCGCATGCTGTCCGGTGGCATGAAGCGTCGGCTGATGATTGCCCGCGCGCTGATCCACGAGCCCAAACTGTTGATTCTGGATGAGCCCACCGCCGGCGTGGATATCGAAATTCGCCGCTCGATGTGGCAGTTCCTTCAGGAGATCAATGCCCAAGGCATCACCATTGTGCTGACCACGCACTATCTGGAAGAGGCTGAGCAGCTGTGCCGCCACATCGCGATTATCGATGAGGGCCGGATCATTCATAACACCAGCATGCGTGCGCTGCTGAAAGAGCTGCATGTCGAAACCTTCCTGCTCGATACGCGCCAGACCCTGACCGACGCGCCGGCACTGGCAGGTTACGCGGCGCGACTCGTTGACGAGCATACGCTTGAGGTGCAGGTGGACAAGGCGCAAGGTCTGAATGCGTTGTTTGCAGCGCTCACAGAGTCCGGAATCGAGGTGGTGAGCATGCGCAACAAAAGTAACCGGCTGGAGGAGTTGTTTCTTACGCTGGTGGATGAAAACGCCGAGAAGAAGGGGGCCTGAGCATGCAGTACTGGCAACAGGGCTGGGTGGCATTCACGACCATCCTGACCAAGGAGATTCGCCGCTTTACCCGGATATGGGCGCAGACATTGCTCCCGCCGGCGATCACCATGACGCTGTATTTCGTCATCTTTGGTCACCTGATCGGCAGTCGCATTGGCGAGATGGGCGGGTTCCGTTATATCGATTACATCGTACCGGGCCTGATCATGATGTCGGTGATTACCAACAGCTATTCCAACGTGGTCTCGAGTTTCTTCAGTACCAAATTTCAGCGCTCCATTGAGGAGCTGATGGTCGCTCCGGTGTCGCCGCATGTGATCCTGCTTGGCTACACCTTTGGCGGTGTTGCCCGCGGGCTGGCCGTCGGGCTGATCGTAACGCTGACGTCACTGTTCTTCACCAAGCTGCGTGTTGAGCACGTTTGGCTGACCATTGTGGTGGTCTTCTTTACCTCGCTGGTGTTTTCGCTCGGCGGCTTTATCAACGCGGTATTCGCCCGGACCTTCGACGATATCTCGATCGTGCCGACCTTCGTGCTGACGCCGCTGACCTATCTGGGTGGGGTATTCTACTCGATCAACCTGTTGCCGCCGTTCTGGCATGCGGTGTCGCAGGTCAACCCGATTCTGCATATGGTCAACGCGTTCCGATACGGCATTCTCGGGGTGTCCGATATTCCAATCGGGACTGCCCTGATCATCATGGCTATCTTTACCGTGGCGCTCTACAGCGTGAGCTACTGGTTGCTGGTCAGAGGCACGGGTATGCGGCAATAATGGGCGCGGGCCGTCAGCCGGCGGCCCGTTGTCGATCCCCGGGGTATTCCATGTCTGATCATCCTGCGACCGAGTCGCCGCTGGGCAAGTCCAGTACCTACATCAGCGTTTACACGCCGTCGCTGCTGTATCCAATCTCACGACTGCCGAAATGGCAGGAGTTGGGGCTGGATCCGCAGCAACTGCCGTTTCACGGCGCTGATATCTGGAACTGCTTCGAATTGTCCTGGCTGACACCCTCTGGCAAGCCCGTGGTGGCTGCGGCCGAGTTCGTGTTCCCGATCAAGGCGGCGCGGATTGTCGAGTCCAAGTCCTTCAAGCTGTACCTGAACTCACTCAATCAGACGGTTTTTCGTGATCGCCACGACCTGTTGAAGACGCTGGAAACCGACCTGTCGGTTGCGGCGCAGGGGCCGGTCATGGTCCGCTTGCTGAGCATGCAGCAGCTGCATCAGGCGGGTTTGCTGGTATTGCCCGGTACCTGTGTCGATGATCTGGAGGTTGAGGTATCCGAGTACAGTTACGATCCGTCGCTGCTGACCCTTGCACCCAACGCAGGGCCGGTGACCGAGGTCCTTCACAGTCATTTGCTGAAATCCAACTGCCCGGTGACAGGTCAGCCGGATTGGGGTTCTGTGCAGATCAGCTACAGCGGGCCTCAACTCGATCACGCGTCTCTGCTGCGCTACCTGGTTTCGTTCAGGCAGCACTCGGATTTCCACGAGCAATGCGTGGAACGTATCTTCCTGGATATTCTCAAGCAGTTGGGTGAAGGGGCGTCGCTGACGGTTTATGCGCGCTATGTTCGTCGGGGTGGATTGGACATCAATCCCTGGCGCTCAACGCAACCCGGCATGCCGGAAAACCTGCGATTGGCGCGACAGTAGGAAACGTACCGGTGCTCCGCCGCAGCGGAGCACCGGGATTGTCAGATGCCCATGTCGGCCAGGCTCTGCATCACGCTGCGCAGGGTACTTGCAAGGGTGGGGTGACGGGCCTCGAATTGTTCGGCCATCAGGTTGACGCCGTCCACCAGGCTTGGGTCTTCATCAACTTGCAGATCCGTGGTTTCATTCAGCAGTCGTGCCTCAAGGCTGGTTGCCAGCGCCTGCAGGGCTTCATGCTCTTCGCTGCTAAGCGGCGAGTTGCTTTCATTCAGTGTTTGCTGCAAAGACTCCAGCTGAGACTTCAAACGATCTGAGGGCATACGGTTCTCCTGTCCATCCGGTTTGGTTCCACTATACCCCCAGATCAATACGACGTCCGCCGCTTTTGCGCCAATCAGCCCGTTGTCTGACGCAGCGCAATATCCCGCAGACAGCTGTCAAGTTCGCTAATGTCATCAATGACATAGTGAGCGCCAGCGTTCATCAGCGTCATGGTTGCCTGCAGCCGTATGCGATCCTGTTCGTCATGTGTCAGTGTTGCCCAGCGCTCGTTGCCATGTCGGTCCAGAGCGCCGCTGAGTGCGGTGCCAACCGTCCAAAGGCCGGCGTTGAGCCCCGCGCTGATGCCGTCGGCGCAGCCGCTCACAAGAACGCAGCGTTTCAGGGCGCTGGCCTTGAGGCGCACGGCAACGGCGGCGGGAAGGTCGGGCGCAGGGAAGGGGCGCAGCTGGTCGTCGCTGCGAACGGTGGCGTCGGTTAGCGCGTCCAGCGAGGCGAACGGATGGTCAGGAGCTTGAATAATCAGGCCGGTGCGGATGTCGTCATGGCGCAGCCGCTCCAGGGCAGGAATTGCCTGCGGCAGCAATGTGGCGGCGCTGGCGTTCGATCGGGCTGTTGTCAAGGTGCCTGAAAGATCGAAGAGAACAGCCTCGATCTGCTGTGCGGTCATGTGCGGTGCTCCTGGTCGCAAACGCGTGTTGACCGCACATGATGGTTGCAAAATGTGTCAGATTTATGACCCGGCTTCGTCCAGCGGCTCGGCTCCCATGGCAAGCCGAACGCTGTTGGGTACCGGAATCGGGCGCTGATTGTCGACAGTAATCCAGACCATCTTGACGTCGCCGTACCCGATCACATCGGGCTGGCCCTTGATGTAAAGCTTGTGCTCGAGCGTCAGACTGGTGCGACCAACCACGCCGGCGTACAGCTCAACAATGATGGTGCCCGGGTGGAAGGCCGGCTTCAGAAAATGGTGGGTGCAGGTCAGCAGCACCAGGCCCTGGCCTACCTCACGTCGGGGCGCTCCCAGGCCGTCCAGCCACTCGATGCGGGCGTCTTCCAGATACTGGTAATACCGGGTGTTGTTGACGTGCTGGTTGCTGTCCATATCGCCATAGCGAATGGGGATTTCGGTGGTATAGAGCAGGGTCTTGTTCGGATCGGTCATGGTAAATATCGCTGAAATTCATGGAAATTATGCATTACACTGGCAGGCCCGCAGAGCCCTTCGGCGACTGCATCTCAAAAGCGAGGAATGGAGAAACCGCTGATGAATCTGTTGAATACAGGAGCCTTGGCAATGGTGTTGTCGGCGCTGTCGCTGACCTGTATTACACCCGTTTTTGCTGCCGATGACTACGACGATTACGCGTCGGAGTATGCGGATCCGGATCCGTGGGAGCGCTTCAATCGCGTCACCTTCAGCTTCAACGACACGCTAGACCGCTATACGCTCAAGCCGGTTGCCAAGGGCTACAAGGCGGTAACTCCGCAATTTATGCGCGATGGGGTGGGCAACTTCTTCAACAACCTCGAAGAGCCGGCCAACTTCCTGAACAATGGCCTGCAGGGCAAGTTCAACGAAGCCGGTGTCGACATGTCGCGCTTCCTGTTCAACACCTTGCTGGGTGGCTTCGGTCTGGTGGATGTGGCTACTCGCATGGGGCTGGAGCGCAACGATGAGGACCTGGGGCAGACCCTTGGTTACTGGGGGGTTGAGAGCGGGCCGTATCTGGTTTTGCCCTTCCTCGGGCCCAATACAGTGCGCGATACGGCGTCGAAGCTTCCAGAGAACTTCCTCAATTACACCTACACCGGCTATATGAACGACGTGCGCGTTCGTAACCAGATGTTTGCGCTGGAGACGGTCGATATCCGCAGTGGTCTGCTGGATCAGGAGCGCCTGATTACCGGAGATCGCTACACCTTTGTTCGCAATGCCTATCTTCAGAATCGCGAATACAAGGTGCGTGACGGTAACGTCCCCGACGAGTTCTGATCGCCGGGGTGGGGCACGGCTGTGTCAGTTCAGGCTGTCGAATCGCAGCCCGATACTGAAGCGGCCGTTGTTCTCTGCCTGGCAGCGCACTACCTCTCCTTTGGCCTGCAGCCCTTGCATGCCGGGGGTGGGTGAGGGAATCGACAGGGTGATGAGCGTGCCAGCGGCGACGGCTTCACCCGCCGTGACCTGGGCTCCCTGGTTGGAAAGGTCGCGGCAAATAACGTCGCACGAATGGTTATCGGCACCAAAGGTAAGTGTTGCGGCAGTTTCCACGGTCATACGCATGAAATCACGCTTCTCACTGTACTGCTGATCATGAAACGACATCGGCGACTCCGGCTCTGGCAGATATGTCGGTTTTTCTGGTTTTCTCCCCGTCATCCTAGTTCCGAGTCGAGACCTCGACAAGCACCCTGCGGTCCTTCTGCAACGGTTGCTTGCGGCAACGGATGGGAGTAGTGTTTCCCCCTTGAAAACGCCGGGTTATTTCCGGTTTATCCAAATCACCCTGTGGTCGCCGCGAATGATGCGCGCAGCGACAATGACGTAGGGATTCTATGCAGCCTCCAGGCACCACACTGCTGGTGATCGATGACGACGACAAGGCTCGTCAGAGTCTGTCGGCACTGTTGGAAGGGAACGGGTATGACGTGCTCCAGGCGACGAACGCTGGTAGCGGCCTGACCCTGTTCAACACCCGGCATCCCGAGCTGATCCTGTGTGATCTGCAACTCGGCGACAATCAGGGCTTTGAGCTGGTTCGCCAGATGACCGAGTCGGCGCATGGCGCCCCGGTTATTGTCATGTCGGCTGACGGCGCAATGAACGACGTGGTGCAGGCGCTCAGACTGGGTGCCAGCGACTTTCTCCTCAATCCCCTGAATGACCCCGAGGTACTGGAGCACGCGGTGCGGCGAGCGCTTGACCGTTATCGCCTGCGTCTGGAGAACGAACGGATTCGCGAGCGGCTTGAACGTGCCAACCGCGAGCTTGAGGTCCACCTCAAGGAGCTGCGTGACGATCAGGCTGCCGGGCATCAGGTGCAGCTCAACATGCTGCCTGTCACACCCTGGGTCAGTGGCGAGTACACCCTTGAGCACAAGCTGATTCCGTCGTTGTACCTCTCGGGGGACTTTGTTGACTATTTCCGGGTATCCGACTCGCAGTTGGCGTTCTATTTGGCAGACGTGTCTGGCCATGGGTCTTCTTCTGCCTTCGTGACCGTGTTGCTCAAGTTCATGACCACCCGTTTGCTTTATGAGCGTCGCAAGCTGGAAGGCCAGGGACGTATCGAGTTCAAGCCCTCAGACGTGCTGGGCCACATCAACCGCAGCCTGATCAGCTGCAAGCTTGGCAAGCATGTAACCATGCTCGGTGGTGTGATTGATGAGCAGGACCAGACGCTGACCTACAGTATTGGTGGCCACCTGCCGCTGCCGGTGATCTGCGCCGATGGCGAGGCGCACTATCTGACAGGCAAGGGGCGGCCGGTAGGCTTGTTCGAGGATGCCGAGTATCAGGATCAGACCATCCCTTTGCCGGAGCGCTTCAGTCTTACCTTGTGTTCCGATGGTGTGCTGGACTGTCTGCAAGGGGCTACCCTGAAGGAGAAGGAAGCGCGTCTTCCTGTGCTGATAGCCGAGCAGGATGGCCGCATGCAAGGTATCATGGCGTCCCTCGGGCTGGGGCCCGATAAAACGATGCCCGATGATATATCCGTATTGGTGTTGAGCAGGAACGCAGAATGATGACGACAGGCAAGATTCAGTTTGCGGAAGCGCAAGGCACCTTTGTGCTCAAGTTTATCGGTGACGTGCGCCTGACGCTGTGTGCGGCGCTGGATGCCTATATCGAAAAGATCTTCAGTGTGCTGACTTTCAAGGCCATTGTGATCGATCTGACAGAGACCGAGTGCATCGACAGCACCTCGCTGGGGCTGCTTGCGAAGCTTTCAATCCTGTCGCGGCAGAAGGTTGGTTTTTTGCCGACGCTGGTATCCAACCATGAAGACATGAACCGCCTGCTGCAGAGCATGGGGTTTGATCAGGTCTTCAATATCGTGTCCGAATCCACGCCGACCTGCGAGGAGCTGCAGGATTTGCCGGCGCAGATGCTTTCCGAAGACAAGGTCAAACACAAGGTGCTGGAGGCCCATCGCATTCTGATGGACCTCAACGACAGTAACCGTGAAGCGTTTCGCGACCTGGTCAGTGCACTGGAAAAGTCAGACAGCTAAGCCCAGCCTGCTTGCAACCAACTGTTCCAGCTTGAGCTGGTCTGCCGCGAAAGCCCGAATACCCTCAGCCAGCTTCTCGGTTGCCATGGCGTCCTCATTGTGAGCCCAGCGAAAGCCGATCTGATCCAGCTCGACACGCGGGTCGACAGCCCCTTCCCGCAGCAATCGTGACGGCGTCAGTGTGCCGGCCTGATCGGCCAGGCTCTCCAGCAGTTGCGGGCTGATGGTCAGGCGGTCACAGCCGGCCAGGGCTTCGATTTGTCCGGTGTTGCGGAAGCTGGCACCCATCACGACTGTCTCGTACATGTGCGCCTTGTAGTAACGGAAGATGCGCGCCACCGATTGCACGCCCGGATCATCAAAACCGCTGAAGTCGCGGCCTTCGTGCTGCTTGTACCAGTCATAGATTCGGCCCACGAAGGGCGAGATCAGATAGACCCCGGCATCGGCACAGGCCTGGGCCTGAGCAAACGAGAACAGCAGTGTCAGGTTGCACTGGATGCCTTCGCGCTCCAGCGCGGCGGCGGCCTGAATCCCTTCCCAGGTGGCGGCAATCTTGATCAGTACCCGATCACGGGTGATGCCGGCACGTTCGTACAGCTCGATCAGCTCGCAGGCCTTGCGAAAGGTCGCGTCCTGATCAAACGACAGGCGCGCGTCCACCTCGGTAGAAATGCGCCCCGGGATCAGCCCCAGGATTTCACTGCCAACCGCTACCGCAAAGCGATCACAGGCGTTGCCAAGCGGCTCTGCGCTGCCTTTTGCCTCGCCGATTGAACGCTCCAGCAGAGGCGCGCAGCTGGGCAGGCCTGCCGCCTTGAGCAGCAGTGAGGGGTTGGTGGTCGCGTCGATCGGCTGGTGCTGGCGGATGGCGTCGATGTCGCCGGTGTCGGCGACGATCAGGGTGTGTTGTTTCAGGCTTTCGAGTTTTGAGGTCATGGTGCGGTGGTACTCCCTAGTATGCTCCGACCTTACCTCATAGGCTTTGACAGCCGCAATCAGCCAACGCGTGCCTGCATCTGTTCCAGCAGCGCATCGTACAGCGCCAGCGGCTCGTCGGTGCGATGAATGGTCGTGCTCAGCTCGCGGCGGAAGTGGCGCGCGCCGGGTAAGCCCTGGAACAGCCCGAGCATATGGCGCGTAATGTGGTGCATCTGGCCGCCGGCGGCGATGTGGCGCTCGATATACGGGCGCATCAGTGCCATCACCTCGATCCGCGATGGCAGCGGATAGTCGTCACCGAAGAAGCGGCGATCTACCTCGGATAGCAACCATGGGTTATGGTACGCCTCGCGACCGACCATGACGCCATCAACGTGGGCAAGCTGCGCTTGCATGACATCCAGGTCGGTCAGGCCGCCGTTGAGGATGATTTCCAGCTGCGGGAAGTCGCGCTTGAGCTGATGCACCACCTCGTACTTCAGCGGCGGTATCTCGCGATTCTCCTTCGGCGACAGCCCCTCCAGAATGGCAATGCGCGCATGCACTGTGAAGCTGGTGCAGCCTGCGGCGTGAACAGTGCCAACGAAATCGCACAGTTCCTCGTAACTCTCCCTGCCGTTGATGCCGATGCGGTGCTTGACCGTAATCGGCGTGCTGCACGCATCCTGCATCGCCTTCACACAGTCACCCACCAGCGCCGGATGCGCCATCAGGCAGGCGCCGATCATATTGTTCTGCACCCGGTCGCTGGGGCAGCCGACGTTCAGGTTGACCTCGGTGTAGCCGGCTCGCTCGGCCAGCACCGCGCACTGAGCCAGCTCCTGCGGATTACTGCCGCCCAACTGCAACGCCAGCGGCTGCTCCTCGGCGCTGTATCCCAGAAACCGCTCGGGATCACCATGCAGCACCGCACCGGTTGTCACCATCTCGGTATACAGCAATGCGTGCCGGCTGATCAGCCGCGCAAAGTAGCGATAGTGGCGATCAGTCCAGTCCATCATCGGCGCAACGCTGAAGCGGCGATTGGGCTCTGGCCGCGTGGTTACTGGGCTGGATATGGGTTCCGGGTGCATTTCTGACTGCCTGTTAGATTACTGAGTTCTGCTGCCAACCCCTTTGCGCGTTGCTGGCGTTGATGCTGTGAGAGGCCTGCGATGGTGTCCGCCGGGCTGGGGGCGAGCAGTTTATCAGGAAAGTCGGTGCTCGGCGGTAGCCTGTCCGATCGGCGGGGCTGCTATGCCTTTGGCGTCGGGCTTGCGTTGGGTCTGTATCGATTGCTGTCCCTGTCACGATTGCATCCTTACAATGCGACCCTTTTCGCAAAAGCTCAGTGTTTATGAAGTCTCTGATCGTTTCCCTTTTTGTTCTGCTGTGCGTTGTTCCCCATGTATTTGCCGATGCGCCCGAGGGTTTCTCCGCGGCCAAGGCCGTGGCCAAGCGGCATATTTTCTTTGATGAGTTTGCCCTGGAGCAGGGTGACCTGTACTGCGGTTGTCGCTGGGACTGGGTAGGGCGATCCGGGGGGCGAATTGATGCCGATTCCTGCGGCTATGAAACCCGGGCCCAGCAGGTCCGGGCCGAGCGCATTGAATGGGAGCATATTGTGCCGGCCTGGGTATTCGGTCATCAGCGCCAGTGCTGGCAGAGCGGTGGTCGGCGCAATTGTACGGCACAGGACCCGGTATTCCGTGCCATGGAGGCTGATCTGTTCAACCTCTATCCCGCCGTCGGCGAGGTTAACGGCGATCGCAGCAACTACCAGTACGCGATGGTGCGCGGGGTATCGCCGCAGTATGGTGCCTGCCCGTCAAAGGTCGACTTCAAGGGGCGGGCTGCCGAGCCGCGGGATGAGGTCAAGGGGCTGGTGGCGCGGGTGCATTTTTACATGTACGACCGTTATGGGTTGTCGATGTCCCGTCAGCAGCAGCAATTGCTGATGGCCTGGGGCCGGCAGTATCCGGTGAGCGAGTGGGAGCGCGAATGGAGTGATCGAACCGCGCGGGTGATGGGTCATGAAAATCCGTTTGTGACAGGTGCAGCCGTTTGGACACGCGGCCATCGGCCGTCCCGTTCCGGCCTGGCATCGGCAGCGCGGGAGGTTGGTCAACCGGCGGCCTTCAGATCAGGTGTGATTATTGGCAACCGTAACAGCCGGGTATATCACCTGCCGGACGGCTGCCCGAGCTACGATCGAGTCGCGGAGCGTAATCAGGTGCATTTCGAGAGTGAAGAGCAGGCGCAGAGGGCGGGCTTCAGCAAGGCGGGCAACTGCCGTTAGTACCTGTCTGCCGGGCGCTGGGCTCTGCGGTGACGCTGCCATTCACCCCGTTGATAGCATCGTGATCACGGCAGGCGTAGTGCTTTCCTACCCGGCAGCGATCGGACAGACTCATTGTTAAGCCCGTTCCAGACGGCTTTTGCCCGCAGCAGAGCGGGGCGCTACAACAACAAAAGAGGTCAGCCCATGCAGCAGCCACAACAAGCCAGAAATGCCTGGCGTGTGCTCTTCCTTCTGTTCCTGGCGAACATGTTCAACTTTTTCGACCGCACCATCCCGGCGATCATTATTGAGCCGCTGCGCATGGAGTGGGATCTGAGTGATTTTCAGCTCGGCCTGGGCGGTACGGCCTTTACGGTCATCTATGCGCTGGCCGGCATTCAGCTCGGTCGCATGGCTGACGTCGGCTCGCGCCGCAAGATCATGGGCTGGGGCCTGGCGGTCTGGAGCGGTTTTACTGCGCTGACCGGTGCTGCCTGGAACTTCTGGAGCTTCCTGATCATTCGCATGGGTGTCGGCGTGGGCGAGGCAAGCTATGCACCTGCGGCAAATTCGCTGATTGGTGACCTGTTCCCGGCGCACAAGCGTGCCCGCGCCATGGGTATTTTCATGCTGGGCCTGCCGCTTGGGCTGCTGCTGGCGTTCTTTACGGTTGGCGCCATGGTCGAGGCATTCGATAGCTGGCGTGCGCCGTTCTACATTGCTGCTGTCCCGGGCCTTGTGCTGGCGGTCTTCGTGTTCATGATCAAGGAGCCTGCCCGTGGCGCTGCCGAGGTGGTCAAGACCAGCGCGGCACCGGTCGACAAGCCGATGCGCAAGATATTCGCGGTGCGTACCTTCTGGTGGCTGACGCTGGCCGGGCTGGCCTACAACTTTGCATCCTACGCCTGCAACTCGTTCATGGTGCCGATGCTGCAACGGTACTTTCACCTGTCGTTGCAGCAGGCCGCGGTGTCCACCGGCATCATCGTGGGTGTGACGGGCTTGATCGGTCTGGTCACCGGTGGCTGGATTGCCGACAAGGTTCATCAGCGCTGGGCAACCGGGCGACTGATGTTCGGCGCGATCAGCATGCTGATCTCCGCGCTCGCCACCGGTTATGCGTTGCTGCAGGATGAGATTGCGATTGGTGTGTTTATCACTGTGTTCTCGATCGGCTGGCTCTTTTCCTATAACTACTTCACCAGCGTTTACACCGCCATTCAGGACGTGATCGAGCCGCGTCTGCGTGGCACGGCGGTGGCCCTGTTCTTCGCCTGTCTGTATCTGCTCGGCGGTGGCATGGGGCCGGTTGTGGTCGGCCTGCTGTCAGATCAGTTTGCCGAGGCGGCCCGGGTCGCGGCCGGCGCTGCGGAGATGAACGAGCTGTTCAAGGCGCAGGGGCTGCATGACGCCATGATCTCTATTCCGGTTGCGCTGCTGGCGGCTATGGCAGCGCTGCTGATGGGCGCGCGCTCCTTCGTTGCGGACAGCAAACGGATGGAGGCGTCAATGGCAGCCGATGCACAGCTGATCGACGAGGCTGATACTGCTGCAGCACCGGCGTGAAGCTGGTGCTGCACTTGCTGTCGCAGTGAGGGCAGGGCAGGGGCCGCTCCCCCGGCTTGCCTGAACCGCGCACGGTGTTACCTGGGCAAGCTTATCAGGTGTAACTGTCGTGCCCGGGCTGCAGGGCATCGAGCAGGTTGCCAACCTTGGTGAGGGTTTCCTGGTATTCGGCGTCCAGTTCGGAGTCGGCAACGACGCCGCCGCCGCCCCAGCAGTAGATGCTGCCCTCGTGGCACACCAGGCTGCGAATGGCGATATTGAAATCCATCTGGCCTTCGCAGCCAAGGTAGCCAACACTGCCGCAATACAGGCTGCGACGCACCGGTTCCAGCTCCTCGATAATCTGCATGGCGCGAATCTTCGGCGCGCCGGTGATCGACCCGCCGGGGAAGGCGCGCATCAGCAGGTCGATGGCATCGCTGTCACTGCGCAGGCGGCCGGTGATACTGCTGACCAGATGGTGCACGTTGGGATAGCTTTCCAGGCTGAACAGCTCAGGTACCCGAATGCTGCCGGGCTCGCAGCTGCGCCCGAGATCGTTGCGCAGCAGGTCGACGATCATAAGGTTCTCCGCCCGGTCCTTTTCGCAGCGCTGCAGTTCTTCGGCCAGCGCTTGATCCAGCTGCGGCGTGCTGCCCCGCGGCCGCGTACCCTTGATCGGCCGCGTCTCGACCCGGCCGTTCTGAACTTCGATAAAGCGCTCGGGCGACAGGCTAAGCAGCGTGCCGCCAGCCATTTCCAGATAGGCAGAGAAAGGCGTTGGGCTGCGCTCGCGCAGCGCGCAATAGGCGCTGAGCGGATCGCCCTGGTAACGGCTGCTGAACCGTTGGGCCAGGTTGATCTGATAACAGTCACCGGCCTGAATGTAATCCTGAACCCGGGCGAAGGCCTCAGCGTACTGTGACTTGCCTTGTTCGGCCGCGAAAGGCTCGCATAGCGAGAACGCTTGCCTGGGCGCCGCGTGGCTGTCCAATTGCCTGAGCAGCGCCTGCTGCCGTGCGCTGGGTACCTGGGGATGACAGACCAGCCAGCAGCGTTGAAGCTGATGGTCGCTGACTACGCTCCAGTCATAGAGGCCGAAACTGAGGTCCGGCAGAGCAATGTCGTGCCGTGCGAGGCAGCGCAGGGACTCCAGCTGGCGACCGTAGTCATAGGCCAGGTAACCGACCAGCCCCGCGCCGAACGGCAAACGCAGGTCGCCGGGCCAGCGGGCCGGACCCAGTTGTTGCAGGGCTGCACGCAGGTGCTGTTGCACCTGTGCAGCGGGCTGGTCATCGATGATCTGCAGCAGCGGGCCTGCGCAAAGGATGCTGTAGCGACCGAGCTGGTTGCGCCGGTCCGCCGAGTCGAGCAGCACCGGCGCGCCAAGGGCGCGCACGGACTCAAGCCGGGGGATCGGATCAGCCTGGTAGGGCAGCTCGTGCAGCCGATACGCGGGAGTGTCTCCGGTCATGCGGTGCCGGCGTTCGCCTCGTCGCTGGACATCGGCGCATTGGGCAGCTTGCCGAAGTGCTTCTGGGAAAACGCAACGCGCTCTTCAACGGATTCCTCGCGGCCTTCCTTCTTCAATTGGGCGAGATGCCGCTCGACGATGTGCGCGCGGGTAGTCAGGCCGGCATCGTTGGCGATCTGAATGTTCAGGCCGGGTCGGGCGTTGAGCTCCAGAATCAGCGGACCCTTGTCCTGATCCAGCACCAGATCCACGCCGATGTAGCCCAGGCCCGACAGCTCATAGCAGGACGCCGCCAGACGCATGAAGCCGTTCCAGTCCGGCAGCTGCACGCCGTCCACCTCGTTGGTGGTGTCCGGGTGCTTGCTGATGATCTTGTTCAGCCAGGTACCCTTGAGGGTGATGCCGGTTGCCAGATCGACCCCCACACCGATGGCGCCCTGGTGCAGGTTGGCCTTGCCGTTCGATTGCCGGGTCGGCAGTCGCAGCATGGCCATGACCGGGTAGCCCATCAGGCAGATGATGCGAATGTCCGGCACACCTTCGTAGCTGATGCTCTTGAAGATCTGGTCCGGGGTAACGCGGTATTCGATCAGCACACGGTCGCGGTGACCGCCGAGCGAGTAAAGCCCGGACAGGATGCTGGAGATGTGATGGCCGATTTCATCGCGGCTGATGATCTTGCCGCCGACGGTCTTGTACATGCCCTCGAAGCGGTCGGCGATGACGATGATGCCGTCGCCGCCTGCGCCCTGCGCCGGTTTGATCACGAAGTCGCGATGATTGGCAACGATACTGTCGAACTTGTCGAAGTCTTTCTCGGTTTCGATGATGCCGTACAGCTCCGGCACGTGAATGCCGGCGGCGATGGCGCGCTCCTTGGTCAGGATCTTGTCGTCCACCACCGGGTACAGGTGCCGCTTGTTGTACTTGAGCACGTAATCGGCGTTACGCCGGTTGATGCCCATCACACCGGCGTCGGATAGCGCTTTCCAGGTTTTCCAGAAAAACATGTCGGCTCCTCAGCTCTTGATCAGCGCCTTGAAGCGCATCAGCTCGGTGAGGCGGTAACCGCGGTAGCGACCCATTGCCAGCATGAAGGCCACCAGAATCAGCAGCACAGCCGGGAAGGTGAAGACGAAGTAGGTCAGCTCCGGAATGGTCATCAGCAGATGCGCCAGGGTTGCGGCAATCAGGGTGCCTACGGCTGCCTTCAGCGACTGCGCACCACCGCGCTCTTCCCAGGTGATGGACAGGCGCTCGATGGTCATGGTCAGAATCACCATCGGGAACAGCGACACGGCCAGTGCCTTTTCCAGCCCCAGCTTGTGGCTGAACAGACTGATTGCAGCGATGACCAGCACCACGAAGGTCAGTACCACGGACAGGCGCGGCAGCATCTGCAGCTTGAGGTGTTCAAGATAGGAGCGCAGCGACAGGCCCAGGGCGGTGATCAGGGTAAACAGCGCGATACCCCAGCCCAGCTCGGTTTCACGGAAGGCGAGGGCGATCAGCACCGGCGTGAATGTGCCCAGTGTCTGCATGCCGATCAGGTTGCGCAGAATCAGAATCACCAGCACGCCGACCGGGATCATGATCATGACCTGATAAACCCGCTGGGATTGCAGCGGCAGGCCATACAGCGAGTATTCGAGCAGCGCCGATGCGCTGTTCTGGGTGGTCAGCTTGGCCAGGCGCAGGGCGTTCATCTCACTGTTGCTGACAGTAAGGGTCACGTTAGCCTGACGACCGCCTTCCAGGGCCAGCAGCGGATCACTGCCGGTCCACCAGACCAGGCGGTTATCGGGAATACCCTGTTGCCCGGTTTCCGGGTGGAAATACAGCCAGCGCTCGCCGTTGTAGCTGCGCAGCCAGAGTTCAGGCGTCTGGGCTTCGGTGTTTTCCAGGCGGATGGTGTGTACCAGCTCCAGCGGGATGCGCGCGTTGGACAGCAGCAGATCGATGACCCGGGCCTTGTCCATTGCGCTGGTGCCACCGGCCAGCAGCAGCTTGACGTTATCGTCGGTGATGTCGTTGACGCGGCGAATGGTTTCGCTGATGAACGTCTCGATATCCGCCGAGTGCTGGCGAATCGGGTTGATCAGCGCGTCAGCTGCGACCTGTTCCGGCCCTTCCAGCTGGACCGGTTGAGGTGTTGGCGGCGGCGCGGCCTTGGCCTGCTCTTCGCTGTAGCGCTTGGTCAGCACCAGACGGTAGTAGAGCGTCTGGGTGCCGCTGGCACGGCGAGAGGACCAGGTAACCCGACGGTTGCCCTTCTGGTTGTTGATGCTCACGCCGTAGTTGTTGGAGATAAAGCTCTCATTCAGGCTGACGTACTCCTGATCGAGCGGCGGAATGAAAAACTGCGCCTTGATCGGTGTGCCGGGAGCAGCGCGAAACTCTACTTTCGCATCGAGGCTCCAGATATCGTCGGTTTCATCCTCGGTAACCGGAATATCAAGGACATAGATCTGGTAACCGGTAATGAGTACGCCGAGGGCAACCAGCGTGGCGATCAGGATTTTCAGGTGCAGATTTATTGATTGCATAGTTATCTCAACAACTGTTGTAGGGCGGCCTGTCTGTAGGGCACTCCGGCAGGCGCGGCAGGCTGGCGGCATCTTAGCATGCGCGCACGGCCGCTCGTAGATACCCCCGGCCCCCTTTTTTTGCGGCCTCTGGCAGACCTTTATTAAAGCCTCGGGTTCCGTCGGATTGTTGGCAGGATTCCGACGAAACCGTCAATTGAGCATAGTTCAACCCGGATAACTTGGCGGATTGTTGACAATCCGTTGTTTTGGGGCGCAAAATTCAATCCGTTTTCAACTTGGTAAACAGGATTGTAGACAATTGACTGAGGCGACCCTTGAGGGGCCTGCACAAACGCTGTCAGATGGAGCGTTCGAGCGTATCCAGGCGGCGATCGTAAAGGGCGAGATAGCCCCGGGCACCCGTATCAGCGAACAGTATCTGTCCACGACCTTTGGTATTGGTCGCGGGCCGTTGCGTGAGGCGATTCGCCGGCTTGAGGGGCGTCGTCTGGTGGTACGCATTCCCCATGCCGGGGTGCGGGTCGTGTCTCTCGACTACGCTGAACTGATTGAGCTGTATCACGTTCGTGAAGCGCTGGAGGGCATGGCCTGCCGACTGGCCGCGCAGAACATGACCGATGACGAGATTGCCGCGCTGCGCGATGTGCTTGCCATGCATGAGCAACATAGCGGGCTCAAGGCCAACAAGTCCTACTATCAGCAGGAAGGCGATCTGGATATCCACTATCTGATCGTGCAGGGCAGCAAGAACCGCACCCTGAGTCACATGCTCTGCGATGAGCTCTATCAACTGGTGCGCATGTACCGCTACCGCTTCTCGACCACCCCCAAACGGCCGAAGCAGGCCTTTGCCGAACACCACAATATTATTCAGGCCATCGCCGACCGCGATGGCGAGCTGGCGGAAATGCTGATGCGCCGTCATATCAGCGCATCACGCCGCAACATCGAGCGTCGACTGCAGGAGCAGGGCGATGCTGTCACTTCCTCAGGAGGAACAGTCTGATGTCGAAAACCCCGGGTAAACGTTTCCGCGAAGCACTTGCTGCCGAAAGTCCGCTGCAGGTTATTGGTGCGATCAATGCCAACCACGCGCTGCTGGCCAAGCGTGCCGGCTTCCAGGCTATCTACCTGTCAGGTGGCGGTGTGGCTGCCGGCTCCCTGGGTCTGCCGGATCTGGGTATCAATACTCTGGAAGACGTGCTGATCGACGTGCGTCGCATCACTGACGTCTGCGACCTGCCGCTGCTGGTCGACATCGACACCGGCTTTGGCCCGAGCGCGTTCAACATCGAGCGTACCGTCAAGAGCCTGATCAAGGCCGGCGCTGCTGCTGCCCACATCGAAGACCAGGTTGGTGCCAAGCGCTGCGGTCACCGCCCGGGCAAGGAAATCGTCTCCACTGAAGAGATGGTTAACCGTATCAAGGCGGCAGTCGATGCCAGGACCGATCCGGACTTCTTCCTGATTGCCCGTACCGACGCCATTCAGGCTGAAGGTGTGGATGCGGCGATCGAGCGCTGCAAGGCCTATGTTGAGGCCGGTGCCGACGGCATCTTCGCTGAAGCCGCCTACGATCTGCCCACCTACGAGCGTTTCGTTAAAGAGCTGAACGTGCCGATCCTGGCCAACATCACCGAGTTCGGTGCCACTCCGCTGTTTACCCGTGAAGAGCTGGCCTCGGTTGGCGTTGCCATTCAGCTGTACCCGCTGTCTGCCTTCCGCGCTGCCAACAAGGCTGCCGAGAATGTGTACAACGCCATTCGTACCGAAGGCCATCAGCAGAACGTGATCGACACCATGCAGACCCGTGCCGAGCTGTACGATCGCATCGGTTATCACGCGTTCGAGCAGAAGCTCGACGCCCTGTTTGCTGCCGGCAAGAAGTAAATCCCGGTATTGGCCCTGCTCAGGCGGGGCCGTCATTCATCTATAAGAACGATCCGTGAGGAGACCAACGCATGACGTCCAACACCGAGACCCCGACTTTCAAGCCGAAGAAGTCTGTTGCCCTGAGCGGCACGGCTGCCGGCAACACCGCGCTGTGCACCGTTGGTCGCAGCGGTAACGATCTGCACTACCGTGGCTACGATATCCTGGATGTCGCCACCACCTGCGAATTCGAAGAAATCGCCCACCTGCTGGTGCACGGCAAGCTGCCGACCATCGCCGAGCTGAATGGCTACAAGGCCAAGCTGAAAGCTCTGCGCGGCCTGCCGGCTGCGGTCATGGCTGCCCTCGAGCAACTGCCGCCGTCTGCCCACCCGATGGATGTGATGCGTACCGGTGTGTCCGTTCTGGGCTGTGTGTCCCCCGAGAAGGACGATCACAACCACCCGGGTGCGCGTGATATTGCCGACAAGCTGATGGCTTCTTTTGGCTCCATGCTGCTGTACTGGTACCACTTCAGCCACAACGGCAAGCGCATCGACGTCGAGACCGACGACGACTCCATCGGCGGTCACTTCCTGCACCTGCTGCACGGTGAGAAGCCGCGTGAGTCCTGGGTGCGCGCGATGCACACCAGCCTCAACCTGTACGCCGAGCACGAGTTCAACGCCTCTACCTTTACCAGCCGTGTGATCGCCGGTACCGGCTCCGACATGCATTCATGCATCGCCGGTGCGATTGGCGCACTGCGTGGTCCGAAGCACGGCGGCGCCAACGAAGTCGCCTTCGAGATTCAGAAGCGCTACGACAACCCGGATGAGGCTGAGGCCGACATCCGCGCCCGTGTCGAGAAGAAGGAAGTTGTGATCGGCTTCGGTCACCCGGTTTACACCGTCTCCGACCCGCGCAACAAGGTGATCAAGGAAGTCGCTCGCCAGCTGTCTGCCGAGCAGAGCAACACCAAGATGTATGACATCGCCGAGCGTCTGGAAAGCGTGATGTGGGAAATCAAGAAGATGTTCCCCAACCTCGACTGGTTCAGCGCCGTGAGCTACCACATGATGGGCGTGCCCACCGCGATGTTCACGCCGCTGTTCGTGATTGCCCGTACCGCTGGCTGGTCCAGCCACGTGATCGAGCAACGTATCGACGGCAAGATTATTCGTCCGAGCGCCAACTACGTTGGCCCAGAAGATGTGCCGTTCGTGGCACTCAAGGATCGCAAGTAAGATGAACACCCAATTCCGCAAAGCCCTGCCGGGTACCCAGCTGGATTACTTCGACGCCAAAGCGGCGGTTGAAGCGATCCAGGCCGGTGCCTGGGCCAAGCTGCCCTATACCTCCCGCGTGCTGGCTGAACAGCTGGTACGTCGCTGCGATCCGGCGGACCTGACCGCCTCGCTGGAGCAGCTGGTTTACCGCAAGCGCGATCTGGACTTCCCCTGGTATCCGGCGCGCGTCGTGTGCCACGACATTCTCGGTCAAACCGCGCTGGTCGATCTGGCTGGTCTGCGTGACGCCATCGCCGAGAAGGGTGGTGACCCGTCCAAGGTCAACCCGGTGGTACCGACCCAGCTGATCGTTGACCACTCGCTGGCCGTTGAAGCGCCCGGTTTCGACCCGGATGCGTTCGAGAAGAACCGCGCCATCGAAGATCGTCGCAACGAAGACCGCTTCCACTTTATCGAGTGGACCAAGACCGCGTTCAAGAACGTCGACGTGATCCCGGCCGGTAACGGCATCATGCACCAGATCAACCTGGAGAAGATGAGCCCGGTGATTCAGGCGCGTGAAGGCGTGGCCTTCCCCGACACCTGCGTTGGTACTGACTCGCACACGCCGCACGTTGACGCCCTGGGCGTGATCGCTATCGGTGTGGGGGGTCTGGAAGCCGAAACCGTGATGTTGGGTCACCCGTCGATGATGCGCCTGCCCGATATCGTCGGTGTCGAGCTGACCGGCAAGCGTCAGCCGGGTATCACCGCGACCGACATCGTTCTGGCGCTGACCGAGTTCCTGCGCCAGGAGCGGGTGGTTGGTGCCTACGTCGAGTTCTTCGGCGAGGGTGCAGACAGCCTGACCATCGGCGACCGTGCGACCATCTCCAACATGTGCCCGGAGTACGGTGCCACCGCTTCGATGTTCTACATCGACGGCCAGACCATCGACTACCTCAAGCTGACCGGTCGCGAGCCCGAGCAGGTGGCACTGGTCGAGACCTATGCCAAGGAGCTGGGTCTGTGGAGTGATGCGCTGAAGACCGCCGAGTACGAGCGCGTGCTGCGCTTCGATCTGGGCACCGTCGTGCGTAACATGGCTGGCCCGTCAAACCCGCACCGTCGCCTGCCGACCTCGGCACTGGCCGAGCGTGGCATTTCCGACGAAGCCAAGTGGGAAGCCGGCAAGGGTGAAGAAGCCCAGGGCCTGATGCCCGATGGCGCGGTGATCATCGCCGCCATCACCAGCTGCACCAACACCTCCAACCCGCGCAACGTCGTGGCCGCCGGTCTGCTGGCCAAGAAAGCCAACGACCTGGGTCTGGTCCGCAAGCCGTGGGTGAAAACGTCCTTCGCGCCGGGTTCCAAGGTTGCCAAGCTGTATCTGGAAGAAGCAGGTCTGCTGCCGGAGCTGGAGAAGCTGGGCTTCGGTATCGTTGCCTACGCCTGCACCACCTGTAACGGTATGTCCGGTGCGCTGGATCCGAAGATCCAGCAGGAAATCATCGACCGTGACCTGTACGCCACTGCGGTGCTGTCCGGTAACCGTAACTTCGACGGCCGTATCCACCCGTACGCCAAACAGGCGTTCCTGGCGTCGCCGCCGCTGGTTGTGGCTTACGCCATCGCCGGTACCGTGCGTTTCGACATCGAGCAGGACGTGCTGGGTACCGACAAGGACGGCAATCCGGTCACCCTGAAAGACCTGTGGCCGAGCGACGAAGAGATCGACGCCATCGTGGCCTCCAGCGTCAAGCCGGAGCAGTTCCGCCAGATCTACATCCCGATGTTCGATCTGGGCAGCGTGCAGGAAGCCGAAAGCCCGCTGTACGACTGGCGCCCGATGTCGACCTACATCCGTCGTCCGCCGTACTGGGAAGGCGCACTGGCTGGTGAGCGCACGCTCAAGGGCATGCGTCCGCTGGCGATCCTGCCGGACAACATCACCACCGATCACCTGTCGCCGTCCAACGCGATTCTGATGGACTCGGCGGCGGGTGAGTACCTGCACAAGATGGGCCTGCCGGAAGAGGACTTCAACTCCTACGCGACACACCGTGGTGACCACCTGACTGCGCAGCGCGCGACCTTCGCCAACCCGCAACTGGTCAACGAAATGGCCGTGGTGGATGGTCGGGTGAAGAAGGGCTCGCTGGCCCGTGTTGAGCCGGAAGGCCAGGTCATGCGCATGTGGGAAGCGATCGAAACCTACATGAACCGCAAGCAGAACCTGATCATCATCGCCGGTGCCGACTACGGTCAGGGCTCGTCCCGTGACTGGGCGGCCAAGGGCGTGCGTCTGGCCGGTGTGGAAGTAATCGTGGCCGAAGGCTTCGAGCGCATTCACCGTACCAACCTGGTGGGCATGGGCGTGCTGCCGGTTGAGTTCAAGCCGGGTACTACCCGCCTGACGCTGGGCCTGGACGGTACCGAGACCTATGACATCAAGGGTGAAGTATCGCCGCGCTGCGATCTGACCCTGGTGATCAATCGCCGCAATGGTGAGGTGGTAGAGGTGCCGGTCACCTGCCGTCTGGATACCGCTGCCGATGTCAGCGTGTACAAGGCTGGCGGCGTGCTGCAGCGCTTCGCCAAGGACTTCCTTGAGTCAGAGCAAGGTTGATCCAGTACCGGGGCGCTTGCGCCCCGGTGTTCTTTTCAGGAGACGTTTTCATGGCTCATGCAGCCCAAGTCAAAATTCCCGCTACCTACATTCGTGGCGGTACCAGTAAAGGCGTGTTTTTCCGTCTGCAGGATCTGCCCGAGCGCTGTCAGCTGCCGGGCGAGGCGCGTGACAACCTGTTCATGCGCGTGATCGGCAGCCCCGATCCCTACAGTGCGCACATCGACGGCATGGGCGGCGCCACCTCGTCGACCTCCAAGTGCGTGATTCTGTCGAAAAGCAGCCAGCCCGAACACGACGTCGATTACCTGTACGGTCAGGTCTCGATCGACAGCGCGTTTGTGGACTGGAGCGGCAACTGCGGCAACCTGTCGACTGCAGCAGGCGCCTTTGCCATTCACGCGGGTCTGGTTGACTCGGCGCGGATTCCGGATAACGGCATCTGTGTGGTCCGCATCTGGCAAGCCAATATCCAGAAGACCATCATCGCCCATGTGCCGATCACCAACGGTGAAGTGCAGGAAACCGGTGATTTCGAGCTGGATGGCGTGACCTTCCCGGCGGCTGAAATCGTGCTGGAGTTCCTTGATCCGTCCGACGACGGCGAAGAGGGCGGCTCGATGTTCCCCACCGGCAATCTGGTCGACGATCTCGAAGTGCCCGGTGTCGGCACCTTCAAGGCGACCATGATCACCGCAGGTATCCCGACGGTGTTCGTCAATGCCGAAGACATCGGCTACCAGGGTACCGAGCTGCGCGAAGACATCAACAGCGATCCGGCCCAGCTGGCACGCTTTGAGCAGATTCGCATCGCCGGCGCGCTGCGTATGGGGCTGATCAAAACCCCGGAAGAAGCCGCCAAGCGTCAGCACACGCCGAAGATTGCCTTCGTGTCGCCGCCCAAGACCTATCAGGCTTCCAGTGGCAAGCAGATCGAGGCGTCTGATGTTGATCTGCTGGTGCGCGCCCTGTCCATGGGCAAACTGCACCACGCCATGATGGGCACCTGTGCGGTCGCCATCGGCACTGCGGCGGCGATCCCCGGTACGCTGGTCAATCTGGCTGCCGGTGGTGGCGAGCGCGAAGCCGTGCGCTTTGGTCATCCGTCCGGATCGCTGCGCGTTGGCGCTGAAGCCAAACAGGTCGATGGCCAGTGGGTCGTCACCAAAGCCATCATGAGCCGCAGCGCGCGGATCCTGATGGAAGGCAGCGTCCGGGTACCCGGCGACGCGTTCTGATGTGCTGAACTGTGCCGCGTGCTAGGCTCGCTTGACTCTGGTAACGCGGTGGAGCAATTGCATGAATCTGAATCTGTCGGGCCGGCGTGCGCTGGTCTGTGGTGCAAGTCAGGGGCTGGGCGAGGCCTGTGCCCGTCAATTGGCCGAACAGGGCGCAGAGGTGGTATTGCTGGCCCGTTCGCTCGACAAGTTGCAGTCGGTACGCGATAGCCTGGCAACCGGGCACGGGCAGGGCCATAGTGTACTGGCGGTTGACGCCCACGATCGCGCGGCGCTGACACGCGCGCTGGTCAACGAACTGGAGCGGGGTGGGGTCATCCACATCTGGCTCAACAACACCGGTGGCCCGGCGCCCGGGCGCGCCAGCGATGCCGAGCCCGACGCCTATGCCGCAGCACTCACGCAGCATATGGTGCACGCGCAGGTCATCCTCAGGCACCTGTTGCCGGGTATGCGCGAAGCCGGTTACGGGCGCATCCTCAATGTGCTGTCTACCTCAGTTAAGGAAGGTCTGAATAAATGCTGCATTTCGCCAATCTAGACATTGGCCGGCAAAAAACGTGAATTTCAGGCAGCACTTCCTCATTATTTGTCTGTTTTTAGCCCATTTCCCGCCATATCGGCGCAAAACAGGCACAATTACCCTACGCCGATAGATATTTCTCGCCCATCAGCAGGTTGCTGAACGCTGCCAGCAAGTACAAACGATTGGTGTTCTTGGCCAGGCCGCGATAGCGGACTTTGCTGTAACCAAAGACCTGCTTGATGTACCGGAAGGGGTGCTCCACTTTGGCACGAATGCTGGCTTTGATTTTCTCAGCTTTCAGATTGTTGGCGCTCAGCGTCTTGCGAGTACCCGGACGCTTGGCGATGTGCCAGTCAACATCTTTACGTTGCTTATGCTCGTCCCGTTTCTGAATGCCAAGATACCCCGCATCCCCGAACACACGCTGCTCGTCGCCATGTAACAGATTGCCGGAAGGCACAATATCGTGAACATTGGCAGCCGTAGTGTCTATGCTATGAATCAGCCCAAGGGTGTCATCGACACCAATGTGCATTTTCATGCCGAAGTGCCATTGATTACCTTTCTTGGTCTGGTGCATTTCCGGGTCACGCTGACCACTGTTGTTCTTGGTGGAACTCGGAGCAGAGATGATGGTGGCATCAACAATACTGCCTTCACGCAGCATCAGACCATTCTTCTCCAGGTGTTTGTTCACCTCTTTGAACAGTGCCTTGCCGAGTCCGTGTTGCTCCAGAAAATGCCGGAAATTGAGGATGGTCGTTTCGTCGGGCAAGCGGTCCAGCTTCAAACCTGCGAAGCTACGCATCGACTGAATTTCGTATAGTGCATCTTCCATTGCCGGATCACTGAGGTTGTAGAACAGCTGCATAAAATGAACACGGAGCATGGCAGGCAGCGGATACGGAGGCCGGCCGTTCTCGCCTTTGGGGTAGTATCGGGCCACCTTCTTCTCCAGCTTCTGCCACGGAATCAGCTTGTCCATGCGCTCCAGAAAAATCTCACGGCGAGTTTTGCGCTTCTTGGTTTGGTACTCTGCTTCGGAGAAGGTGATCTGATCCATGGCAGCAACGAATCCTACAGGTTTTGTGATGGGCGTATTATCGCCGATTTCGGGGAGTTATTCAGACCTTCCTTAAGCAACCGCTGGCCAATCTGGGTGTATCCAACACGGTGCGGGCTGCTGTCGCCAACTGGGCCAAAACCCTGGCGTCGGAGCTGGGCGCCGATGGCATTACCGTCAACAACGTGCTGCCCGGGCTGACACAAACCCCCAGACTGGACAGCCTGATTGCCAACACTGCTGCACGCAGCGAGCGGTCGGAAGAGCAGGTTGCCAAGGCCATGGCGGCCAGCGTGCCGGTAGGGCGTTTTGCCGAGCCGGCCGAGTTTGCCAATGCCGTCGGCTTTCTCGCCTCGCCAGCGGCTGCCTATATTAACGGCATCAATCTGCCGGTGGATGGTGGCATGACCGGTTCGCTCTGACCGTATGCACGAAAACAAAAACGCCCGGCACTGGCCGGGCGTTTTTGTGTCTGCGGCAGCAGTCTGCTCAGCTGTGCAGGTGCGCGCAGGCGTGCAGGGTGTTTTCCAGCAGGCAGGCACGGGTCATCGGGCCTACACCGCCCGGCACCGGCGTGATCCAGCTGGCGCGCTCGGCGGCCGGGCCGAACTCCACGTCGCCAACCAGGCGGCCGTCGTCCATGCGGTTGATACCCACATCAATCACGATCGCGCCCGGTTTGATCCACTCGCCCTTTACCAGTCCGGGCTTGCCGGCGGCAACCACGACCAGGTCGGAGCGGCGAATGTGGTCTTCCAGATTCTTGGTAAAGCGGTGAGTCACAGTAGTGGTGCAGCCGGCCAGCAGCAGCTCCAGCGCCATGGGGCGACCGACGATATTGGAGGCGCCAACGACGGTTGCGTCCATGCCGTACAGGTCGGCACCGGTGCTCTTGAGCAACTGCACGATACCCATCGGTGTGCAGGGACGCAGCAGCGGCATACGCTGGGCCAGGCGGCCGATGTTGTAGGGGTGGAAGCCGTCCACGTCTTTATCGGGGCGGATGCGCTCCAGCAGCTGGGAGGCCTCCAGGTGAGCCGGCAGCGGCAGCTGGACAAGAATGCCGTCGATGTCCGGATCGTCGTTCAGGTGGTCGATCAGGTCGAGCAGCTCCTGCTGGCTGGTGGTCGCCGGCAGGTCATGCGAACGGGACAGGAACCCGACTTCTTCGCAGTCCTTGCGCTTGTGCGAAACATAGACCTGGGAGGCCGGGTCGCTGCCGACCAGAATGACAGCCAGGCCCGGCAGACGCAGACCGTTTTGCTTGCGTTCGGCAACTTTACTGGCGATTTCCTTGCGGAGGTTGGCGGCAATCTGCTTGCCATCAATGAGTTGGGCGTTCATGGGGTTCCTGACGCAGAAAAAAGTGGCGCTATTGTGGCATGCCGGACCCCGCGGAAAAAGGGTGAGCAGGGCAGGTTGTCGGAAAACCCCGAAGACTGTGCTGAATTGTCATGCGGCTATTGATGGTGAGTGCAGGGAATCAGGATAACTTCCTCATGTGATTAAATTTTTTTGTTCTGAGCGTTGACGTGGTGGGCCTCGCTAAGTATTATTCGCCCCGCTTCACAAACACAGCGACACCGGTTTGGAAGGCGACCAGGCAGCACCGAATTAGCGTCACAAGTTGATTCGGAATCTCAGTCCTAACGGGCGAAAGAATGCACAGGGCGCCCGTAGCTCAGCTGGATAGAGCATCCGCCTTCTAAGCGGATGGTCGCAGGTTCGAGTCCTGCCGGGCGTGCCATTAAGGCAAGGCTGTGTGGTCGAGAAGCATGTAGTGGTGGGCGTAGCTCAGTTGGTAGAGCACAGGATTGTGACTCCTGTTGTCGTGGGTTCGATCCCCATCGTCCACCCCACTTATTCAAGAAAATGCCAGGCTCTGCCTGGCGTTTTCGTTTGAAGCGCTGCAAAGCGGACGTGGTGAAATTGGTAGACACACCAGATTTAGGTTCTGGCGCCGCGAGGTGTGAGAGTTCGAGTCTCTCCGTCCGCACCATCTTTTAGTCGGATTGATGCATGTCCGATGGCTTCAGCAAAAACCGCCTCGCAAGGGCGGTTTTTTGGTTTCTGGCGTTCGCGGATTTCGCTCACTTCTTTTTGGCTGCTTTTATTCCCTGCTTGGGTTTTTCGTGAGTGCCGTAAGCACAGGCAAGCAGGGCCATGGTTGTGAGCGGGGTTGCGAGGGCGCCCATTGCGCAGGTCTCCTTGCTAGGGTTCGATGCCGTGAGGCGGGTCGCTTGAGCAAGGCGAGCGAGCGGTCCGTTTTTTCGGAAATGGGGCCTTGATGGTGAGTGGGCAGGCGTTGTTTGGCGCTTTGTCGTTGCGGTGATGACTTCTGCCATTCAAGCGACTAGAATGTCGTCCCTTTGGAATCTACCAATAACCATTTTCTTTGTCTGTTGAACGAGGACTATCCATGCAAGTTTCGGTTGAAACCACTTCCGGCCTCGAGCGCCGTATGACCGTAGGCATTCCTGCCGATCGTATTGAAAACGAGGTCAACAAGCGTCTGCAGCAGACCGCCAAGCGCGCCCGCGTTGATGGTTTCCGTCCTGGCAAGGTGCCGATGAGTGTTATCCGCAAGCGCTTCGGTGCTTCCGCTCATCAGGAAGTTATCGGCGAAGTGATCCAGTCCTCTTTCTACGAAGCCATCATGCAGGAAAAGCTGAACCCGGCCGGTGCGCCGAGCGTTGAGCCCAAGAGCATGGAAGCGGGCAAGGATTTCGAATACGTTGCGACCTTCGAAGTCTACCCGGAAGTCACTCTGGCCGGTTTCGAGGCTATCAGCGTTGAACGTCCCGAGTCCGAAGTGACCGAAGCTGATGTCGACACCATGCTGGAAACCCTGCGCAAGCAGAACACCCGCTTTGAAGCGGTTGAGCGTGCTGCCGAGAACGGTGATCAGGTCACTATCGACTTCGTTGGCAAGATCGACGGCGAAGCATTCCAGGGCGGCACTGCCAATGGCTCCAATCTGGTTCTGGGTTCCGGCCGCATGATTCCGGGCTTTGAAGAGGGCCTGGTCGGTGCCAAGGCAGGCGACAGCCTGACCCTGAAGGTCACCTTCCCTGAGGATTATCAGAACCTGGATCTGGCCGGTAAGGCCGCCGAGTTCGAAACGACCGTTCAAGCCGTTGCTGCGCCGGCTCTGCCGGAACTGAACGACGAGTTCTTCGCCCAGTTCGGTGTGAACGAAGGTGGTCTGGAAGGCTTCCGCGCCGAAGTTCGCAAGAACATGGAGCGTGAGCTGCGTCAGGCGATCAAGACCAAGGTCAAGGGCCAGGTCATGGACGGTCTGCTGAAGACCAACACCGTTGAGGTGCCGAAGGCGCTGATCAGCAACGAGATCGATCGTCTGCGCGAGCAGGCTGTTCAGCAGTTTGGCGGCGCCAACATCCAGGCCAGCCAGCTGCCGGCCGAGCTGTTCGAAGAGCAGGCCAAGCGTCGCGTCAGCCTGGGTCTGATCGTGGCTGAAGTGGTCAAGCAAAACGACATCAAGCCGGACAACGATCGCGTTCGCGCCATGGTTGAAGAGCTGGCCTCTGCTTACCAGGAGCCGGAGCAGGTCATCAACTGGTACTACCAGAATGAGCAGCAGCTGGGTGAAATCCAGTCGGTTGTGCTGGAAGAACAAGTCGTGGATACTGTGCTGCAGAAGGCGCAAGTGACTGATAAGAAAGTCGCTTATGAGGAGGCCGTGAAGCCGGCACAACCTGCTCAGGTTGAAGCTGGTGAGGCCGAGGAAGCTAAAGCAGACGAGTAATTCGCTGCTGCTTTCCGTCAACGCAAGCCAGCCTTCGGGCTGGCTTGTGTGTTTTTGCGACTAGCACATTCGGAGTGACAGGAATCCATGACCCAAAACAGCTTTATGCAGTTGCCCCCAGACGTGAAGGCCGCAGGCGGTCTGGTCCCGATGGTGATCGAGCAGTCTGCTCGGGGCGAACGTTCCTATGACATTTATTCGCGGCTGCTGAAAGAGCGCGTCATCTTCCTCGTGGGTCAGGTGGAAGACTACATGGCCAACCTGGTCGTGGCGCAGCTGCTGTTCCTTGAATCGGAAAATCCCGACAAGGACATCCATCTGTACATCAACTCTCCGGGCGGTTCCGTGACGGCTGGCATGGCGATCTACGACACCATGCAGTTCATCAAGCCGAACGTCAGCACCCTGTGCATTGGTCAGGCGTGCAGCATGGGTGCACTGTTGCTGGCTGGCGGCGCTGCCGGCAAGCGCTTCTGCCTGCCGCACGCGCGGATGATGATTCACCAGCCGCTGGGCGGTTTCCAGGGTCAGGCGTCTGACATCGAGATCCATGCCCGCGAGATCCTGTTCATTCGCGAGCGCCTGAACAAGGTGCTGGCGGACCATACCGGTCAGCCGCTGGACGTGATTGCCCGCGACACCGATCGTGATCGCTTCATGAGTGGTGCCGAGGCGGTCGAGTACGGTCTCATCGACCAGGTTCTGGAGTCGCGCGCCGGCGCCGAGTAAACGCTGTTTAACGCCGGCTTGCCCTGTGCTCCGTGTCCCTCCCTGAGGCTGGCGCGGGGCCGTGTGGCCGGTGCAAGTTGATCGGATCGCACTTGCAAAGTAGGGCCAATGCCCCCATCTTTGTATTCGAGAGCGATTCAAGAGTAGGGGTTTTCGATGACCGATATGACTGGGAAGGGCGACGACAACGGCAAGTTGCTGTATTGCTCCTTCTGCGGCAAGAGCCAGCATGAAGTGCGCAAGCTGATTGCCGGCCCCTCCGTGTTTATCTGCGATGAGTGCGTTGATCTGTGCAACGACATTATTCGCGAGGAAGTACAGGAAAGTCAGACCGAGAGCAGTCAGCAGAAGCTGCCGACGCCGGTCGAAATCTGCTCGATTCTGGACCAGTACGTGATTGGTCAGCAGCGGGCCAAGAAAGTGTTGTCTGTTGCGGTCTACAACCACTACAAGCGGCTTAATCAGCGTCAGGGTAAAGACGACGTCGAGCTGGGCAAGAGCAACATCCTGCTCATCGGCCCGACCGGTTCCGGCAAGACGCTGCTGGCCGAGACGCTCGCGCGCCTGTTGAACGTGCCGTTCACCATTGCCGACGCCACAACACTGACCGAAGCCGGTTACGTTGGTGAAGATGTCGAGAACATCATTCAGAAGCTGCTGCAAAAGTGTGATTACGATGTCGAGAAGGCCCAGATGGGTATTGTCTACATCGACGAAATCGACAAGATTTCGCGCAAGTCCGATAACCCGTCCATCACGCGTGACGTGTCGGGTGAAGGTGTTCAGCAGGCGCTGCTGAAGCTGATCGAAGGTACTGTTGCGTCCGTCCCGCCGCAAGGTGGACGCAAGCATCCGCAGCAGGAGTTTTTGCAGGTAGATACCCGCAACATCCTGTTTATCTGCGGTGGTGCGTTTGCCGGGCTGGAAAAGGTCATCCGTGATCGCTCCGAGAAGAGCGGTATCGGCTTCAATGCAACCGTTCGCAGCAAGGACGGCGGCAAGAAGGTCGGGGATACCCTGAAAGATGTTGAGCCGGACGATCTGGTGCGTTTCGGTCTGATCCCCGAGTTCGTTGGTCGTCTGCCGGTCATCGCAACGCTGAACGAGCTGGATGAAGAGGCATTGATCCAGATTCTGACAGAGCCGAAGAACGCGCTGACCAAACAGTATGCGCGCCTGTTCGACATGGAAGGTGTTGAGCTGGAGTTCCGTAACGATGCGCTGAAGGCAATCGCCTCCCGTGCGCTGGAACGCAAGACTGGCGCCCGTGGCCTGCGCTCCATTCTGGAGAGCGTGCTGCTGGAAACCATGTATGAAATCCCCTCTGCTGAAAACGTCAGCAAGGTGGTCATCGATGAAAACGTCATCAGCGGCGACGCCAAGCCGTTGCTGATCTACGAAACACCGGAACAGCCGCCCAAGGCCGTGCCGGAAGACTGATCGTCGATGCTGCAGCGCCGCCCTCGGGCGGCGTTGTTGTTTTCGGGTTGCGGTTCTGCAACCGGATTGTCATTGATGCCGTTTCCGCGCTTGTAATTTTCCGCAGCAGCCCCCATGTTGAATCCATGACATCTACACGTATCGGTGCCGCATTGCAGGGTACCCTTCATCGAGCGAGCCTCTGCCATGACGACTTCTAGCGAATTCCCGCTCCTGCCACTGCGTGACGTGGTGGTTTATCCGCATATGGTCATCCCGCTGTTTGTCGGGCGTGACAAATCCATTCAGGCGCTCGACGCCGCCATGTCGGCCAACAAGCAAGTGCTGCTGGTTGCCCAGCGGGACCCGGGTGATGACGATCCGGGCCGCGACGGTCTTTACGAGATGGGCACCCTGGCGACCATCCTGCAGCTGCTCAAGCTGCCTGACGGCACGGTGAAGGTGCTGGTTGAGGGTGAACGCCGGGCCCGTATTGCCGAACTCGACGATATCGGCAGCTATCAGCGTGCCGAGGTCGAGCTGCTGGACGACTCGGCGCTGGATGAGCGCGAGGCTGAAGTGCTGGTGCGCAGCCTGATGAGCCAGTTTGAGCAGTTTGTGCAGCTCGGCAAGAAAGTACCGGCCGAGGTTGTATCTTCGCTGTCCAGTATTGAAGAACCTGGTCGTCTGGTTGACACCATGGCAGCGCACCTGTCGCTCAAGCTGGATGAAAAACAGAAGATTCTTGAAATTCTGCCGCTGCGTGACCGGGTTGAGCACGTGCTTGGTGTTCTGGACGGCGAAATCGACCTGCTGCAGGTCGAGAAGCGTATCCGTGGCCGGGTCAAGAAGCAGATGGAGCGCAGTCAGCGCGAGTACTATCTGAACGAGCAGATGAAGGCTATCCAGAAAGAGATGGGTAATCTCGAGGATGGCCACAGCGAGTTTGATGATCTGCGTCGCAAGATTGACGAGGCTGGCATGAGTGAAGAGGCGCTGGCCAAGGCCAATGCCGAGCTGAACAAGCTGAAGATGATGTCACCCATGTCGGCTGAGGCCACGGTTGTGCGCTCCTACATTGACTGGCTGACCGCGGTGCCGTGGAAGAAGGCGACCAAGGTCAAGCACGACATCCAGCGCGCCGAGAAGGTGCTCGAAGAGGATCACTATGGCCTGGAAGAGGTCAAGGAGCGCATTCTCGAGTATTTGGCGGTGCAGAAGCGGGTTCGCAAGCTGAAAGGGCCCGTCCTGTGTCTGGTGGGCCCTCCGGGCGTCGGCAAGACGTCATTGGGCGAGTCGCTGGCGCGTGCAACCAATCGCGAGTTTGTGCGCATGGCCCTGGGTGGCGTGCGTGACGAGGCCGAGATTCGTGGTCACCGCCGCACTTACATTGGTTCCATGCCGGGCAAGCTGATTCAGAAAATGACCAAGGCCGGGGTCAAGAACCCGCTGTTCCTGCTCGATGAAATCGACAAGATGGGGCAGGACATGCGCGGCGATCCGTCTTCAGCGCTGCTGGAAGTACTTGATCCCGAGCAAAATCACGCCTTCAACGATCATTATCTGGAGGTGGATTACGATCTCTCGGATGTGATGTTCATCTGTACTTCGAACTCGATGAACATCCCGGCGCCGCTGCTGGACAGGATGGAGATCATCCGCATTCCGGGTTACACCGAAGACGAGAAGATCAACATTGCCCAGCGTTATCTGGTGCCCAAGCAGACCAAGAACAACGGGCTGAAAAAGGGCGAGCTGACCTTCACCCAGGAATCGCTGCGTGACCTGATTCGCTACTACACCCGTGAAGCGGGCGTGCGTGGCCTGGAGCGCCAGATTGCCAAGGTCTGTCGCAAGGTCGTCAAGGAACAGTCTGCCGAGCGCAAGCCCAAGCCGGTGGTGCTGGACGAGGCGCTGCTTGAGCATTATCTGGGCGTACGCAAGTTCAAGTACGGGCTGGCCGAGGAGAGTGATCAGGTTGGTCAGGTAACGGGCCTGGCCTGGACCCAGGTGGGCGGGGAACTGCTCAGTCTGGAAGCGGTTGTGGTGCCCGGTAAGGGCCGCCAGATCAAGACCGGTTCGCTCGGTGACGTGATGCAGGAGTCGATCAGTGCGGCCCTGACTGTGGTGCGCAGTCGCGCTGCGAGCCTCGGTATTGCGGCTGATTTTCACGAGAAGAACGACATTCACATCCACGTGCCGGAAGGGGCAACGCCCAAGGATGGTCCGAGTGCCGGTATCGGCATGTGCACCGCGCTGGTGTCGGCGTTGACCGGGATTCCGGTGCGCGCAGATGTCGCGATGACCGGCGAAATCGCGCTGCGCGGGCAGGTTCTGCCCATCGGCGGGCTGAAGGAAAAACTGCTTGCGGCGCACCGCGGAGGTATCCGTACCGTGATCATTCCGCACGACAACGTACGTGATCTGAAGGAAATTCCGGAGAAGATCCGTCAGGATATCGAGATCAAACCGGTGAAATGGATTGACGAAGTGTTGGCTATTGCGCTGCAATACGCGCCGAAGCCCTTGAAAGAAGGGGTTGAAGAGATGGTGGCAAAGGATGACAATCGCGAGACTGATGAAAAGGGACGCATCAGTACTCACTGATAGGATCGTCAGAGTTTGGTGGGTGATGGATTCCGCTGTGGATGCTTTCACTGACCCGTCCAGAGTGCCGATGGCACTCCTTGACACGGTTTTTGACCGCTTGCTATAAAGCGGCTTCGACCTAAGCAGGTATGCTGACTGGCCACAGCTTTGCTAAGACCAAAAGCTTACATAATGACTAACTACTCATTGAACTAGATAAGGGGACTTAGAGTGAACAAGTCTGAACTGATTGATGCTATCGCCGCATCTGCCGATATTCCGAAAGCTGCTGCCGGTCGTGCTCTGGACGCCGTCATCGACTCCATCACTGGTGCTCTGAAAGACGGTGATTCGGTTGTTCTGGTAGGTTTCGGTACGTTCGCAGTGAAAGAGCGTGCAGCTCGCACTGGTCGCAACCCGCAGACCGGCCAGCCGATCGAGATCAGCGCTGCCAAGATCCCCAGCTTCAAGGCTGGCAAGGCTCTGAAGGACGCCGTTAACTGATCGCGTCCCTGATCTGATGTGACACATTCGGCACGTTTCGGATGTGTTTCGGGGGCGGTAACCAGGCTGCCAGTGATGGTGTCTCCAGCCGGTCCCGACAGTTAGCAGAAAGGCGCATCAATGTGATGCGCCTTTTTTGTTTGTTGGACAAATAAAAAAACGACGCCGGAACCATTCCGGAGGCAGATAGCCTTAGGGTCGTACTTTGTAGATGCTTTGGGGGCATGATGCTGCAAAAAATGAGGGACAATGCACAGAGCTGGGTCGCCAAGGTGATCGTCGGCATCATCGTGCTGATTTTTGCGCTGACAGGGTGGGAATCCATCAACCGCTTCAGCAGCAAGGCCGATGAAGCAGCCGAGGTTAACGGAGAGCCGATTACCAAGCTTGAGCTGGAAGAGGCGGTCAGCCTGCAGCGTCGCCAGCTGATGCAGCAACTTCAGCAGATGGGTGGGCAGTTTGATCCCAGCATGATCGACGAAGCCTTTCTGCGCAGCACCGTGCTGGACAGCATGATCGAGCGTTCCGTGCTGATTCAGGGCGCCCGGGAAGCCGGCTTCGAAATCTCCGAGCAGATGATCGATCAGCTCATTCTGAGCACACCGGATTTTCAGGTTGATGGCAAGTTTGACGCCAACCGCTTTGATATCGTGATCCGCAACATGGGTATGCCCTCACGGATGGCCTTCCGTGATCTGGTGCGCCAGCAGCTGTTGATCACCCAGTTCCGTAACGGCTACGAAGCTACTGCGTTTGCCACGCCGGTCGAGGTGCGCCAGCTCAGCAACCTGGAAAACCAGACGCGCGATTTCGCCATGCTGGCCGTCCCGCTGGGTGAGATCGATGCCGACGTCAGCGATGCCGAAGTTGAGGCGTTCTACACCGCCAACGCGCAGCAGTTCATGACCCCCGAGCGCGTGGTGCTGGATACCCTGACCCTGGCGCGCAAGGACTTCTTCGACCAGGTCGAGGTGGATGAAGAGGCCGTTCAGCAGCTGTATGAGCGCGAAATCGGCAACCTGGCCGAGCAGCGTCGTGCCTCGCACATTCTGGTTGAGGTTGGTGACGATGAAGCCGCTGCCAAGGCCCGCATCGACGAGGCTGCCGCACGTATTGCAGCCGGTGAGGATTTTGCCAAGGTTGCCGAAGAGATGTCTGATGACACCGGCAGCTCCCGTGATGGTGGCGATCTGGGCTATATCGTCAAGGGCAGCTTTGACCAGGCCTTTGACGATGCGCTGTTCGCCCTGCAGGCGGATCAGGTTTCCGAGCCGGTTCGCACCAGCTACGGCTTTCAGCTGATCAAGCTGACTGATCTCAAGGCGCCGGAGGTACCGTCTCTGGAGTCGATGCGTGATCAACTGGTGCAGGAGCTGAAAGTCGAGCAGGTTGAGCGTCGATTCGTGGAAGCGTCCCAGCAGTTGGCCAACCTGGCCCACGAAGCGTCCGATCTGAGCGAGCCGGCAGCGGCACTGGGTTTGACCATCGAGACCATCGGTCCGGTCGAGCGTCTGGGTGGCGAGGGTCTGGCAGCGAACCCGAAGGTCATGAATGCGGCGTTCAGCGATGACGTGCTGAACAACGGCTTCAACAGCGATCTGATCGAGCTGGATGCCGATACCGTTGCAGTTGTACGCGTGAAGCAGCACCTGACGCCGGAGCAGCGCCCGCTGGCAGATGTTCGTGATGATATCCGTGCACGACTTGCCACCACCAAGGCCGAGCAGGCTGCAGCGGCGAAGGCAGAACAGTTGATCGAGCAGTTGCGTGCAGATGCCCTGAGCATCGAAGCGGTTGCCGAACAGCAGGGACTCGAGTGGCAGCAGCATGAAGCTGTGACACGCGGCGAGAACCAGATTGATCAGGCACTTCTGCGCAACGTGTTCGCGATGCCCAAGCCGGATGGTGATCAGCCTGCCTACGCCAGCTTCAAGCGTGCTGCCGGTGGTTACTGGCTGATTGCGCTCAAGGGCGTCTCGGTTGCCGAAGATGTGCAGTCCACGGACGCCGGTTCTGATCCCTTCGCGCTGTTTGTCGCCGGGCAGTCAGGGCAGCAGGACTTTGCAGCTGCCCAGCAGCAGCTGCGTAATGAAGCCGAGATCGAGCGCTACTGAGTGGGCGATCAGGGTTATGTGAAAAAAGGCGCTTCGGCGCCTTTTTTTATGGTTAATCATGGAATGTCGGAGTACTCGCCTGAGACGCCGTTGGCTGCCTCTACCCTGCGGCGCAGTGTCCGCTCCGCTGACCGTTGCTTACGGGTGAATACGAGCGAATGCTAAGGCTCCCGATTAACTGCACTCGCGTCACGTCCCTGCGTTAACGCCCTGGATGCGCGAGGAACAAAAAAAACCGCTGCGACCAATCGGGGGTGGCGCAGCGGCTAAATTCCAGGCAATCGTGTGGGGGGCCTGGATGGAGCAGGATTACTTCAGGGCAATGCTGTAGCTCAGAATCAGGCGGTTCTCGTCGATATCCCGGGTGGCGTCGGAGCGGACCATCGCATTACGCCAGCGCAGCGCGAGGTTTTTGAACGTGCCGCTCTGAACGGTGTAACTGACATCGATATCGCGCTCCCATTCCTTACCCTCGGTGCCACCAACGTCGAAGTTGTTGCCGGTAACATAACGGGCAAAGGCGTTCAGGCCGGGGATGCCGAGCGCGGCAAAGTTGAGATCGTAGCGCGCTTGCCAGGACTGTTCGTCGGCCCGGGCGAAGTCGAGAATCTGCACATAGTTGACGATGTACGGATCGGTTTCTGCCAGGTACGGGAAGGCGGTGTCGCCGTCGCTGTCCTGATAGCCAACGCGGAAGGTGTGGGGGCCGGTTGCTGCGGACAGTGTCAGCGAAGTCAGTTGATGATCGATCTTGAGCGGCTGATTACCATCATCGCCGCTGTCGAACCAGGCCAGATTGACGCCGAGCTTCCAGTCTCCCACTGGCTGGGTGTGAATCAGATTGACCAGGTTCTGGTTGTAGACGTCCTGAAGCTCCGCGCGCCAGAGGCCAATGGTGGTGTTCTTGCTGTTGAAGGCGTAGCTGCCGCCAAGGTAGTTGAAGCGATCGGATGCGCCGCCAACGGTGGAGCGGATGTCCTCCCGGTTGCTGCTGTTGCGGTAGTTCACCTCGCGCAACTGGCCGGCCTGTATATCGAGATTCTCGATTTCGTTGATGGCCAGGCTGGCGCCACTGAAGCTCTGGGGCAGCAGACGCGAGTCACCCGAACTGGCAATCGGCAGTTTTGGCATCAGGCCGCCAACCTTGAGTACCGAGTTGGACAGGCGGGCCTTGATTGCGGCCGTCGCCTCGCTGTAGCTGTCTGCGCCTTCGTCACCATAGGCATTGGCCAGCAGTCCGGAACCGGCGCGCTCATCATCGGAATCGAGCTTGATGCCAAGGCCTGCGTAGACGTCGACACCCAGGCCCAGCGGGCCCGGCGTATAGCCGGATTCTGCCTTGAAGATGAAGCCCTGGGCCCATTCCTCCGCCTTGGACTGTGCGCCGGGATCTCTGAAATCGCGATTGAAATAGAAGTTGCGCAGCTGCAGTGACGCGGTGGCATCGTCTGCGAATCCCGCAGCCTGGGCACTGCTGCAGGCGATCGCCGCGGTAACGGCAAGCGCAAGGGGAGTCACATGCTTCATTGTTATTCTCCTGATGTGAAGTGTGGCATGGGTTACGCCGAGGGAAATAAAGCACGCGACCGCTCGCATGACCTTACGACCATCGTCGAACTGTCATGCGAGTGTCTTGAAATTGACCTGATGAAGTGGCAACAGCGGCTCTGTGTCAGGCCCTGCAGGCCGCCAGGCTGACGACCTGTACTTTAGTCTAATGCGAGTCCTGATCAGGACATGCCGTTGGCAAAACCGGGGTTGCTCATGTCAATCAGTGGACGAATGCCGGCCAGGGCCCGGGTGTAATGCAGCAGCACATCGAGGTTGTAATCCAGCCGCTGACGCAGGCGCTCATCGGCTTCGGATTCGGGTTCTTCGCCGTTCATGACGTGGTTAACATCGCGCACGATGAGATGCTCGGGGATGTAGCAAAGGCGGCAATTCTTGTAACTGGAGGCGCGCAATTCGCTGATCGGAAAGGCGCCGCCAACCCCGGCAGAAATGCCGCCTAGCATGGCCGGCTTGTGCGCCAATTGCGCCTTGCTTGCATAAAGGAAGAAGTTCTTGATCGCCGGGCACGCCATGCCATGCCACTCCGGGGCGAGGATGATGACGGCGTCTGCCCGACTGAGGCGAGCCTCGTATTCTTCCCAGGGGCCACTTTCGTCCGCCGGCCATAGCGGGAGAGGGGAGCGACCCAGATCAATGATGGATACCGCGTCTGCTTCCAGATCGTGCGCTCGAATCAGGCGGTTGCCAATGAATCCGGCGACTTTGGCGGTTTGGCTATCAACCCGGCTGCTGCCGGCGACAATGACGATGTGATGCATGGCGGGCCTCTATTACAAAGTTGGAGGGTTACTGTACCCGATATGACTGCCGGGCCGCCTTTGGTCAGTGCTTTTTGACAGCGTCGGGGCAGTGGGGCAGAGTACGCGACCTTTGGGGCGCCTGCCTTCTGGCGTCGGTATGTGGTGGCCGTAAAGGGCGGCAGAAAAAACATGGGGAGTGTGCAATGAACGCAGTGGTAGCGGCTGTTGCCGTGATGCTGATACTGAGCCTGTGCCGGGTGCACGTGGTAGTCGCGCTGATCTTCGGCGCCTTGACCGGTGGCCTGCTGGGTGGGCTTGGTCTGGAAACGACGCTGAGCACCTTCCAATCAGGACTGGGCAAGGGCGCAAATATTGCTCTGAGTTATGCCTTGCTGGGTGCCTTTGCCGTGGCAATCGCCAAGTCGGGCCTGGCGCACGCGCTGGCCGATAAGGGGCTGCGACTGGTAGACAGCCGCCGAGAGGGCAGCGGCACGGTACTCAAGCTGATGCTGTTGCTGGTGCTGTTGGGGGTGGCAATATCGTCACAGAATATCCTGCCTATCCACATTGCCTTTATCCCGTTGCTGGTGCCGCCGTTGCTGTTCGTGATGGCGCGCTTGCAGCTGGATCGTCGCGCGGTAGCCTGTGCGCTGACCTTTGGCTTGATTACCCCCTACATGTTCCTGCCGGTCGGTTTTGGCGGCATTTTCCTCAATGACATTCTGCTGGCCAATGTTGCCGAAAGCGGCGTTGTGGTGGACGGTGTCAATGTCATGCATGCCATGGCACTGCCGGCGCTGGGCATGTTGTTCGGTCTGCTGGTGGCGGTCTTTATCAGTTATCGCAAGCCGCGTGCCTACGATGAACAGCGGATCAGCGAGGTAGAGCGTACGGAAAGCCGTTACAACCCGATGTCGCTGCTGGTTGCGCTCGCCGCCGTGGTCGCAGCCTTTGTCATTCAGCTGTGGCTGGATTCGATGATCATGGGCGCGCTCGCCGGCTTCGTGATTTTCTCGGTGTCGGGAGTTGTGCGCTGGCGTGAGGCTGACGGTGTCTTCACCGAAGGCATGAAGATGATGGCGATGATCGGCTTTATCATGATTGCCGCCGCCGGCTTTGCCGAAGTAATGCGGGCTACCGGCGCCATCGGGACACTGGTCGACAGCTCTGCGGCAGTGATTGGCGATAATCGTGCGCTGGCGGCGCTGCTGATGTTGCTGGTCGGGTTGCTGATTACCATGGGTATCGGTTCGTCGTTCTCGACCATTCCGATCATCGCGGCAATCTATGTACCGCTGGCAATGCAGCTGGGCTTCAGCCCGGCGGCGATTGTTGCTCTGGTCGGTACTGCTGCGGCGCTGGGTGATGCCGGTTCCCCCGCGTCTGACTCGACCCTCGGCCCGACCGCGGGTCTGAACGTGGATGGGCAGCACAACCACATCTGGGACACCGTGGTGCCGACCTTTATCCACTACAACCTGCCGCTAATCATTTTCGGCTGGATTGCGGTGATGGTGCTGTAACGCATTGAGGTGCAAAAAAGCCCTGCTCGGGAAACCGGGCAGGGCTTTTTTGTGGTTCTTGGCGGAATGCCAGGGGCAAAAACTGTCGTGCTGTTTCCTGATGCGATATGCGAGGGGGTAGGCGGCGCGCAAGCAGATGTTTGATTTGTTCAGCATTGTGCTGCCACCGAGTCCCCATTTCGCCTTCACGGCGAGCCAAGGGGGGGGCTGCTTGCCCAGCCCCCCTTGGCGATCCCCCCGGGCACCCGGCTACGCGGCCCTGCGGGTTCGCTGCGTTGCTCGGCTTGGCAGGGGCCGGCAGAACTCGGCCCTGCGAGCCTCAGACAGGCTGCCGTCCTGTTTCCTGCCAACCCTGCGCTACTCGCCCGCGTAAACGGGACGAACCCCGGTGCACACTCGATCATTCGATCATTCGAGTATTCGGTTAACTGCCCTGGAATACGCCCTTGTCGCATTCCCACGGGCTGACTCGATGAATCACAAAAAAGCCCAGCCCGGGAATCCGGGCCGGGCTTTTTCGCTGCAGCAGTCCAATCAGATTCTGAAGCGGCGCACCAGCTCATCGATCTGCCGGCCCAGGCTGGCGAGATGTTGACCGGCCTGCGCGGTTTCGCGGGCGCCGTCGGTGGTCTCGCGGGCCAGTTCCGCCGCTTCGGTGACGTTGCGATTGACGTCTTCGACCACGGTTGACTGCTGGGTGGTTGCGCTGGCAATCGAGGCGTTGAGTGCGACCAGTTGCTGCATCGACTGGGCAATCTGTTCGAGTGCCGCGCCGGCTTCGTTCACCTGGTCTACGCTCGCCTGAGAGTGGCGGCTGCTTTCATTGATCACGCCGACGACCGTCTGGGTATTGGTCTGCAGCTTGCTGATCATATTGTGAATTTCTTCGGTCGACTGCTGGGTGCGCTGGGCCAGATTGCGCACTTCATCGGCCACCACGGCAAAGCCGCGACCCATCTCGCCGGCGCGTGCCGCCTCAATGGCTGCGTTGAGTGCCAGCAGGTTGGTCTGCTCGGCGATGTTGCGGATCACATCCAGTACCGAGGTGATTTCATGGGCATCGCTGGACAGGGTTTCCATATGCTGGACGGCGGTATTGACGCTGTCGGACAGCAAGCGAATCTCATGGATGGTCTGTTCGACCTGCTGGCGGCCGTTGGCTGCGCCCTGGTTGGCGTTTTCTACCTCCTGGGCGGCGGCGTTGGCGTTTTGGGCTACGTCCTGAACGCCGTAGGTGATTTCGTTGATGGCGGTGGCCATCAGCTCCATGCGTTCCGACTGGCGGCTCATGTCGCGCAGGCTGTTGTTGCTGATCTGGTCCAGCTGCTGGCTGGAGCTGATCAGTTGACGCGCGCTGTCACCCAGTTGGCCAATGATGTCGGCCAGGTTGCGGTTGAAGCGGTTGAAGTAACTGGCGATCTGCGACAGTTCATCGCGGGCGTCGTCGTCCAGGCGGCGGGTCAGGTCGGCCTCGCCACTGGCAATGCCGCGCATGGCGTTGACGATCTTGTCCAGCGGCTGGGAAATGCTCCGGCCGATGACAAACAGCAGCATGAACATGACCAGAATCACCAGGACGCTGACAACCAGTGAATTGATCAGCGCGTCGCGGAATTTGGCCTGCATGGCGTCAACATAGATGCCTGTGCCCACCATGTAGTCCCAGGGCTTGAAATGCTTGAATGCAGCGATCTTCTGTGAACCTTCCTCCTCGCCCGGTTTGGGCCAGGAGTACTGGAAGCTTGCGGTGCCTTCGCTGCGTGCCTTGCGTACCATTTCGGCGATGACATTGACGCCTTCCTGGTTGCGCATGGTGGAGAGGTCGGTGCCGACTGTCTGGGGAGCAAGCGGGTGCATGATCATGATGTTGTTCATGTCATTTACCCAGTAATATTCGTTCCCGTCGTAGCGCAGCGCAGCCAGTGCACTCAGGGCTTCCTTGCGGGCCTGCTCGCCGGTCAGTTCGCCGTTGAGCTCTTTCTGGTGATAGAAGGCCATGAGATCATGCGCAACCTCGACCAGATGGGTTGCCTTGACGATTTCGCCGTCGCGGATTTCCCGATGCAGGTTGGACAGCGAAAGCCCTTCTGTCATCAGGGTGCTGGCCAGGGCAATAATCATGATCAGCCAAACTCGCTGACTGATTCGAATGTTGCGCAACAGCTTCATGAAACCTCCGCACGCCTTGTGCTTGTGTCTATTATTTTTTTGTGGTGCCGGCAACGAATCCTGTTCGCAGTGGCCTTAAGGTTATCGGTTGAATACGTCAAAACCTGAGCGGTATTTTCCCGTCATCCGTGCTGGCGATTTGACTGCAAGCGAGCCGGGCTTGCAAGGGGTTATCTGTTTTTGTGATCTTTGCTTATAAGGTGCGCGGTGTCGCACGCTCTGTTTCGCCGGCTGCAAGGCTGGTGGTCAACCAAGGTAAGGGTATCTCATGCGGTCAGTAGTGAAAGTGGCAGCGTTATCGGTTGGTCTGTGGTGTGCCATGGCCGGAACGGGTGTGTCGGCGGCGGATGAGCCGGTTCGGTTCGGACCCAGAGTCGTCGGGTGGATCGAGAAGGGCCTCATTCTGCCTGAATACACGGCGGTCAAGATCAAGGTGGATTCCGGCGCACTGACCTCGTCGATGCATGCGGTCAATATCGAGGAGTTCGAGCACATGGGCCACGAATGGGTCCGCTACGATGTGCCGGTGCGTGATGCAGACACCGACGAGATGGTCACCATGCACTTTGAGCGCCCGGTGTTTCGCCGCATTCTGGTGCGCGGTGCGGGTGGGTCTGATCGCCGGCCGGTGGTCAAGATGTCGATCTGCATGGGCGACCGGGTTTACGAGGAGCAGTTTTCCCTGCGTGACCGGGGTGACATGAACTATCCGGTGCTGATTGGCCGCCGCACCATTGAGCATGTGGGGCTGATCGACGTTTCAAAGACCTTTATGCACAAGCCCAGTTGTTCCGAGGCCGATTACGATCAGGAGCGTCAGCGACAGCACGATCGTGAGGAGAAGGGGGCGGGTAACGAGCCGATGACTCCGGCTGGGGAAGTAGACGCCTGAACAAATCGGCCGCCCTTGGGCGGCCGATTTGCTTTACCACATCAGATCGTCGGGGATTTCGTATCCTGCGTACGGATCGTCCTCTGCAGGCGTTTCTTTCTTCACTTCTGCAACATGGACAGGCCAGTGGGGGGCGCGCTCGCGGACTTTTTCGGCGATGTCCAGGGGGATCAGCACGAAGCCGCCTGACAGCCGGGTAATGCCCAGGCGACCGCGGCTGAGCAGGCCGAACTGGTCCTCGGTAACGTGGATCTTCTTGATCTTGTTCTTGCTGACGAACTGATAGGGCGTTTCGCCACCGGTGCGATCGACCACGTTCTGTTCGATCATCTGCTTGGCCTGGGCTTCGGCCGCCTTGCGTGCGGCTTCGGCCTGGCGCTGCTGGTTCAGTTCGCGGTCACGTTCGGCCTTTTGTTCGCGGGCTTTTTGCGCGGCGCTGGGGCCAGCGTCACCAGCCGGCTGGGCCTTGGCTTCCTTCTTTTTGGCGCGTTGCGCCTGCTTGAGTTTCTTCTCGTCGACCAGTCCGGCCTTGAGCAGTTGAGCTTGTAGTGAATTGACCATGGTTTGTCAGCGTCGTGTAGATGAGGCGCCGCGACGGCGCCTGGTTGAAGTCTGGCGTATCAGCGGCATAGTCTACCGCGTTGTTCAGCGCTTTTCTTCCTCGGCTTCCTCAGCCTTGAGCTGCGCTTCGCGGGCCTTGACCTTGGCCAGTGTCTCCGGGCTGACACGGTTGCTGCCGGCGTTGTCCCGCAGCAAAAGCAGGCTGCCGATTATGCTGCCCAACGCCAGCACCATGAAAAGCCATCCATACCAGGGCATGGGATTCTCCTTGGGATAAATACCTGACCCATCATGGGCGCAGCCACTGCGGATAACAAGCGCGGGGTTCAGGCACGCATGGAATGGTTGAGCATCTGCAGGGTGTAGCCAATCAGCTGCTCGGCGGGCATTTGTGGCTGCTCACAGGGGGCTGGCTGGCGTGTCTGCAGGATCACGCCATGCAGCGCACCACGCAGGTAGCAGGCCGTCAACACGGGGTCTGCCACGCGCTCAGGGTGCAGACTGCCGTCGGCGACACCATCGGTGAGTGACTGGATCATGCAGGCCATCGACTGGTCATTGATGGATCTGCCGGGGCTGGCGCGGGTTGAACTGTATGGCGATACCGAGGAGCAGATCACCATCGCGCTGCACGATGCCGAGCTGCGCCGGCTCGGTTTGTCGCCGCAGGCGCTGTCGAGCGTGCTGGCGCAGCGTAATCAGGTTATTCCCGGCGGCTTTGTTGTGGTGGGTTCGCAGCGGCTCGGAGTGCTGCCCAACAGTGAATTTGTTGATCTGGACGCACTCAAGGCGACCCAGATTCCGCTGCCGAACGGCGGCAGCGTGCCGCTCGCAGCCATCGCTGATATCTGGCGTGGTCCGGTCGAGCCGATTGGCGAGCGGGCCTGGTTTGATGGTGATCAGAGCGTTCTGGTCGGGCTGATTCTGGAGCGGGGGCAGGTCGACGCTATCCGCTTTGGCGAGCAGTTGCGTGCGCGGCTGGATACCTTGCGCCCGGAGTTTGCGCCGCTGCAGGTCGACGAAATGTTCTTTCAGCCCGATCAGGTCAAGGAGCGGCTGGAGGGGCTGGAGCAGAACCTGCTCAGCAGTGTGCTGATCATGGTCGCTGTGGTGCTCCTGGGGATGGGCTGGCGGATGGGAATTCTGGTGGCAGCCATGCTGCCGCTGGTGGCGCTGATCAGTCTTGGGCTCTACGACCTCGGTGGCGGCATCCTGCACCAGATCGCGGTGATCGGGATGGTCATCTCGCTGGGTATCCTGATCGACAATGCGATTGTCATGGTCGAGAACATTCAGGATCGCCTGAATGCCGGCGAGGCCCGCTGGCAGGCGGCCTTTGGTGCGGTGCGCGAGTTGGCCGGTCCACTGGGCGCGTCGACCGCCACCACGCTGGCAGCCTTTACGCCGATGCTGCTGTCGAAGGGCGGAACGGCAGATTTTACCCGCGGGATTCCGGTCATGATCATGCTCACGCTGATCGTCAGTTATCTGCTGGCGATCAGTGTCGCGCCGATGCTGTCAGGGCACTTTCTCAAACCGGCTGCGACGCGCATGAACCCGCGGATGGAAGCCTTTTCGTCAGCTCTGGCGCGGCTCAGTGAGCGCGCGCCGAAGCGCATGCTGCTGCTGGGCGCCGGGGTGGTTGCACTGAGTCTGGCGCTGGCTCCGCTGGTCAAGCTGCAATTCTTCCCCAATGCCGACCGGCCGCAACTGGTGGTCGAGCTGTTCATGCCGGAGGGGACGGATCAGCGCTATACCACCGAGGTGGCGGCCCTGCTGGAAGGGGAATTGATGGCGCAGCCGGGTGTACTGTCGGTGCATCGCTTCGTGGGTGCTACCGGCCCGAGTTTCTATTACAACCTCAACCGCTATCCGAAGGCGCCGAACCGTGCCCGGCTGGTGGTCAACACCAGTGCGTTGGGAGATACCCCCTCGCTGCAGCATTGGGTGCGTGAGCGCGTGTCTACGCAGTGGCCGGAGCTGGATGTGGTAGCTACCACTCTGGGTCAGGGGCCGCCGCGCGAGGCGCCGGTCGAGCTGCGGGTCTATCACCACGATGATCGTCAGCGCATTGCCGCCGCCGAGCAGCTGTTTGCCGTACTCAAGCAGGTTCCCGGCGCGGTAGACGTGCGTCACGATATCGACCTCGGCGTACCAACGGTCAAGATTGAGGTGGATGATGCCCAGGCGCAGCGCTTTGGTCTCAGCCGCGCGGACGTTGCCCAGGCGCTGTTCCGCCAGAGTCTGGGGACGACGGTGGAACAGTACCGTCAGGAGCTGGACCCGATCCCGATTCTGCTGCGCACCCATGAGGGCAGTCAGCAATCGTTGCAACGTTTGTTGTCCGCGAACGTTTTCAATGCCGCAGGGCAGGCGGTGCCGGTGACCGCGGTTGCGAGGGTGGTGCCGGCCTGCCAGCCGGCGAGTATCCGGCAGCGTGATGGCGTGCGGGTGCTGACCGTTACTGCGGGGCTGGAGCAGGGTTTCAGTTTCAGTCAGGTGCTGGGTGGCTTGCAGGCGCGGCTGGCGGATGCCGCGCTGCCGGCAGGGACCCGGCTGGAAATCGGCGGTGACAGCGAAGGGTCTGGCGACGCCAACCGTGCGCTCTTTACCACGGCACCGATCGGTATCCTGCTGCTGTTGTTCTTCCTGTTGCTGCAGTTCAATTCGTTCAAACGTCTTGGCATTGTTTTGCTCACGGTCCCGTTGGCCAGTGCCGGGGTGTTGCCGGGGCTGGTGTTCTCCGGTGTGCCGTTTGGCTTCCAGTCGTTGCTTGGGGTGATTGCCCTGGTCGGTATTGTGGTCAACAACGCGATTGTGCTGATCGATGTGGTCGATCAGGGACTGGCGCAGGGCAGGGCGATCGATCAGTCGGTGTCGGATGCCGTGATGCGTCGAACCCGTCCGATTTTGCTGACCACCGCCACCACCATCGCTGGGCTGCTGCCGTTGGCATTCTCCAGTTCGACACTCTGGCCGCCGATGGCCTGGGCGATTATTTCGGGGCTGCTCGCGTCCACCGTACTGACATTGCTGGTGGTTCCGGCGGTCTGTCGGCTGTGGTTGCGACCGGCAACCCCGGGGGCGGAAAAGGCGGCAATGCAGATGAACTGAGTGCCGAACGGGCACACTGAAGAAATTTTCAATAAATCGTCTGCAAGTGCTTGACTCGGTTGGTGGAATCTATAGAATGCGCGCCAGTTCCGACGGACAAGTTGATCGACTTCAAGGCGATTTACGGCGTTCGGAAGGACGATGCGCAGCGGTAGTTCAGTTGGTTAGAATACCGGCCTGTCACGCCGGGGGTCGCGGGTTCGAGTCCCGTCCGCTGCGCCAGATTTTAAACCCCTTAACTTGATGAAAGTTAAGGGGTTTTTTCATTTGTGAGGTTTGGTTTTATGATGTTGGCCTGCGAGTGATTTTGACTTTGTGACCAAGACGTGACCAAATCGTGACTGCTCCCCCTGGAAAACCGGTATTCATTTTCAGCTGGTTGGATGTAGCGCGGCGCGATAACTGTCGCGGATCGGCGATATTTGCCTATTGTAATCCTTTCACCTGCGGCAGCGGCTTTGCAATCCAGTTGCCGTTCCCTTCCAGAGTCCTACGGAATTGGTACATGGGCATTTTGTCATGTGCCCTGTATCCGGCCAACTCGTATTCCAGAGCCAGGTAGGTTGGGGCGCTCTTGTCTGTCAGGTCAGTACGCGGTGGTCCATCCGGGGTTTTATCTTGGTTCAGATGAAACCAGACTCGCTCTTGCACCTGCTCCATTGGATAGTCGATCTCCAGTGTGGCCAAGTACTCCCTGTGACCGTGAATGAAGATTTTCATTGATACCTCCTGCCGCTTGGCGTCTTAAGGGTGTGCAACTGCTTACCGGCTTTCGCGTTGCTGGCAAGCCCGATGCCCACCATCAAGAACTTCACGCTTCAGCGCAAACCCTACAGGGGGGGCACGGCGGTGGTGGGTTGCTGTGAGCCAGGCTATGCCGGTATTTCTACCAGCTATTCATTCTGCTCCTGACTGCCCATAGCTCCACAATGATCTTCCCTTCAACACAGTTGTCAGTGTCACGCCAGTAGCTGGGATACCCGCCTCACCGGCCAGCACGGTCCGGTAGTCAGCACGCAGCAGCCGGGCGCTATAGGTAGTCCCAGCTTCTGGCCCAGTGCTCCCTAATGCCGTATCAATCACCTGGTCGGCCTGCCCCACACGGTTGCGATGGATCCATGTCAGGTGTACATCGCCGACGATACTGCTGAGTAATAGGCTCCACCAATCCGAAACTGCCCCGGCGGATACGGCCGCCCCTGTCTGGCCTGCAGCACGATAATGTCAGTACTGGCCAGTGCTGGATCTGATTGGCAGTGCTTGTGTTTCTCGGCAGTGCCTGAACGGTCGTGGACATCGAAAAACTGATCAGGTCAGCCTCGGCATAATCATGATAGAACCAGACTCGACTACCAGGCACATGGGCAGCCGGTACCGTAGCGGTGTGGTTTGAGAGTGTGACCAAGCGTTTGGAAGTAGATATTTTGGCTGTACTGCTGCCCTCCGCCCAAGCCGTAACTCCTCAATAATTTGCCACTCGTACGGCTAATATCTCTTCGGTGACTGCCACGCCCAGAGCGTGATCTCAGCTACAGTGGCTCTTATGCATACCCTCAAATGAGCTGGTATCGCAACGATGGTGCCGGTAGAAATATTGACGGCAAAGCGATTCGTAAAGTGGGAAAACGTATGGAGGGAGAGTGATAATACGGCTGAAAAGCCAGCCGCATTATCACCTAAGCAGCCAATGGTTCGACCCAAGCTTGGCTGCAAGTAATATAGACCATCTGATACGAGGATAGAGCCGTCTTGTGGCGAGAAACCGCACTATTCCTGAGTTTGTGCTGAGCTGAGACAAAGAAAATACTCAGGCGTACCGCTTGATGAGAACTGGTGTAGCTGATTTCGGGGTCTGCAAATAAAGGGTATACGGATTTAATGGTTGATGGGGCACCTTTACCCCACCAACCTGATACCATTATCAGATGGTTGATAGATCGACTCCGTAGTTGAGTTCCTCTGCGAAGTCCGGCAGTCCGTAACCGATGGTTTTCTTGTAGAAAGGAGAGACCTTCGCAGTCGGTGCCTTCTTCTTGTGCTTCGTGGTGTAGAGCATTCGTGCCCGCATCACCTCGAAGGAGTAACCGCGCCCTTCACGGTTCTTGTCCTTGGCCAGTCGGTTGATGGACTCCGTGTAAGCGTTGGTGACGGGCATGTCCGTCTCGAAGTAGGTCATGGTCTCTTCGCGCCAGTTTCCCACTGCCCTGACCAGATCGCTCCAGACTTCCTTTTGGCCCTTCGGGATGGTGGCTATCCACTCGTCCAGGGCGGCTTCTGCCTGGAGCCGTGTGGTGGCGTCCCAGATGCCGTAGAAGCGCTCCTTGTGCTCGTAGGCGGCCAGCAGTTGCGGGAACGCGCCTGTCCAGGTCTCCATGATGAGGCGCTCCCGGTCTGAGACTTCGTGAGCGCGTTTCAGCAGGATTTTCCGGTCTCCCTTGAGAGTCCGGCTCTGGGACGGTTTCGGCTCCTTTCTGAGGCCCTTGCGCACTCTCTCTAGGGCATCGTTGGCCATGCGCACCACATGGAACTTATCGACCACGATACGGGCCTGGGGCAGCACAGCCTTGACCGCTGCCCGGTAGGGGTTCCACATGTCCATGCTGACGATCTCGACCTTCTGCCGGTCTTTCAGCTTCATCAGGTAGTTGGTCACCACGTCCTGGCGGCGGGTGGCCAGCAGGTCGAGCAGGGTTCGCTCCTCAATGTTGGTCAGAATGCAGCGGTAGCGCTTGTTCAGGTATAGCTCGTCAATGCCCAGGATGCGGGGCGTCTCGAAGCGGTGCCAGCGCCCCAGGAACTCGGCGCGGGCGTTGAAGATGTCGCGCACCGTCTTCTCGTCCAGGCCGGTCTGTGCCGCCACAAAGGTGTAGGGGTGGTTGAAGGATTCCTTCTCCACGTACTCATGCAGCCGCAGTGTCATACGGAATCCGTCCACCATCTCCGGTAGCTGGGGCCTGAATGTTGTCTTGCAGGCCCGGCAGGTGTATCGGCGGCGGACCACCCAGAGAGTGACCCGCTTGCCGTGGATGGGCAGATCACGATAGGGAACGTCACGCTTGCCGAACCGCACGAACTCACCCTGCACGCCGCACCCCTCGCAGGCTACTGGTGTAGGTGCTTCAAGCCGAAAATGTATGTCTTCATTCTGCTCATCAGAATCCACCAACTGGTACCCAGGAAGGCTTAACGAATTAATCATCTCCCGCCTTGATCAGAAAAACAGGTAGGTGGCGTAACCGGCAATCATCGCCATAGCAAAAATGACTGCTAAAAACGCCGCTAAAAGCTTCAGCGTGAACAAAGAGCGCAACAGAATGAGCTCAGTCAGGCTGGCTCCGGCACTGCCGATGATCAACGCTAGCACCGTCCCGGCACCCACGCCTTTGGCCATCAGAGCCGCTGCCAGAGGTATGACGGCTTCAGCGCGAATATACAACGGCACGCCGATGACAGCGGCAACTGGAATGGCAAAGGGATTATCTGGGCCTGCATACTGCTCCAATAAGTCAGTGGGCATGAAACCATAGATCACGCTGCCAATCGCAATACCGATGAGCAGGTAAGGCAACACATCGATAAAGTCCGACCAAGCTTCCCGCCACACACCACTGTACTTCCCTTCTTTCTTAACCGTGACAGTGGGTTGACTGTCACAGCATTCGCTAGACGTAGAGACTGTTGTCTTCCTATCAGCCCCGCAAGAAGCCGTCTTCGGAGTGGTGTCGCAGCTGTTGGTGCCGCAACTCGATGCGGTCGATGTAGCACTGCACGGGCTTGCTGATGAACTACATCCACTGCTCTCTTGTGTCGCCGTCCGGCGCACATAACGCTCGAAGCCAAGCGTGTGAAGCAGCCATCCGGCACCTACCGCGACCACCAAAGCGGCGAGCACATAGATAGCAGTAAGTGTCCATCCAAACGTGGCAACCAGCAGGCCGACGACGATAGGATTCAGCAACGGAGATGAGAAAAGAAACACCATCATCGGCCCAAAACCGGCCCGTGCCCGAATCAACCCTTTCAACATGGGGATAGTCGAGCAACTACAGAAGGGCGTTATAGCTCCTAAACCAGCAGCAAGAAAATAGCCTCGCTTCCCACTGGAAGTCAGTAACGCTTCCACCTTGGATGGTGGGATGTGACGTTGAAGAACTCCGACCAGCAAGCTAATGCCAATGAATAAAACCGATAGCTCGATAGCGAGAAAGGCGAACATGCCTAGAGCGTCTTGGAGTTGAGATGACATTCAATATTACTCCTATATTTCTAGTATTGTCGAAATGATGTACGCAGCCTACTTGCGTTTATCCGACCTGTCAACTATAATTCTAGAAACATCGAATTATTGGGGCGTGCTATGGATCACGAAAAGGTTGCAGCCAGCTTAGCTGAGCTAGGGAATAGTCACCGACTGTCCGTGTTCCGCTTTCTGGTCAAAGCTGGCCATGATGGGGCTTCGGTCGGAGATATCCAGAAGGGGCTGGGTATTCCTGCTTCGACGCTATCACATCACCTTGCGCGCATGGCCAAGGTAGGGCTGATCCGGCAGGAGAAACATAGCCGCACGATTGTCTGTATACCCGAGTATGGGCACCTAGAGAATTTGATCGGTTTCTTACAAGAGGAATGTTGTGCAGGTGTCCGGATTGCGCATGAACCAGAACCGCTTTGACGCTTGCCCAGCTCTCGCTGTCCTCCCTAGTCAGCATCGCTATGAAGACTCAGGCGAAGGTGGAAACAGAAAATTGGCAGTAGAGTAGGCTGAAGAGGATCAATCAGATAATCCGCTGAGAAAGATTTTCTTCTTTACATCTTTGGCATTTTATCAACCAGAAATTCCGGATACCCCAAATAAAAAAAGGTTCTTCACGGAATCCCGGGAAAGACAGAAACAAGAACGCCAGTTTGAGGGATGATGTTAGTGCGAACAAACACATCCACAAACCGGCGTTCTTGTGCACGATATTAATACGTTTCTGCCCTTTTGGGAGGGCTTTTCTGTCACTGCGATCCGGCCTGACAGCGATGGCCTGCTGATCGACCTGATTCCGCAGCCCACCAGATTGCCTACCTGCAGCGGCTGCCATCAGCCCTGCACCACCATCCACGAATACTGCCAGCGCTCAATCCGTGACCTGCCCATCCTTGGCCGCTCAGTGCGGTTGAATGTGGAGCTGCGGCGCGTCGGGTGCAGCACCTGCGGCAAGAGAATGGAGTCAGTCCGCTGGCTTGACC